>NZ_JBEXCR010000016.1:0-276581 GCF_040605375.1 Nonomuraea sp. NPDC005650 | reverse complement strand
ACTGGCCTGGCCCCACTGCGCACGCTGTCTCACCAGCCAGGTCATACCGTGATGACGATCACCACAGCAACCCAGCGATCTTCAAACAACTTCATGTGCGGAAAACGGGGCTAGCGGGTCACGCCGCACGCACGTGGGCGGCCGGACCAAGGTCGGTTACTCGGCCAGGGTCTGGCGCAGGGTGACGGCGAAGGCGTCCGGGTCGCCCCGCATGCCGAACTCGTCACCGAGGAAGCCGCCGTGGTGGCTGGGGAAGGTGACGGGCTTCGTGCCGAGCCGTTCGGCGACCGCCACGCCCGCGCGGTGGGCCAGCTCGCCCTCCGATTCGGCCCCGACGCCCACGACGATGCGGGTCGAGGCGGCGCGCAGGGCGTCGAAGTCGTGCACGTGGTGCGTGCAGGTCATGAGGTTCTGCCCGAGCAGCGGGTCGTCGCGGGAGCCGTCGTCCTGCGTGGGCAGGCCGAAGTCGGCGGGGTCCTGCGTGGGCTGATCGGCGAAGTCGGCCGGGACCTCTCCCCGCAGGCCGGTGATCGCGAAGAACTTCATCATCGCCGGTCCGACGCCCTCCCGCTCGTACGTGTCGCGGATGTCCACCACCGCGGCCAGCGCCTGCTCCCGATCCGGGAGGGTCTGGGCGGCCGGAGGTTCGTGGGCCACGAGCGTGCGCACCTGCTCCGGATGCCGGGCGACCAGCGCCAGCCCGTTCACGGCGCCGCCGCTGCTGGCGAAGATGTCCACCGGCCCGCCGCCGAGCGCGCCGATCAGCCGGTGCAGGTCGTCGGCGTGCAGGTCGGGCGTCGACTCGGCGGCGCCGTCGGTGCGGGTGCTCCGCCCGATGCCGCGCGGGTCGTAGGTCACCAGCGTACGATCCTGGAAGTGCCCGGCCAGGGTGACGAACCCGTCGGCGCCCATCGGCGAGCCGATCATCAGCAGGATCGGCCCGGTGCCCGCGGCGGCCTCCCGCACGTCGTAGTGCAGAACGCAGCCGGGGACCTCGAGGGTGTGGGTCTTGAGCTCGGTCATGTGGTCGCTCCTTCTCGTCTTCCTCGTCTTCTGAGAGTCCAGACCGCCGGGAGCGGCGAAACTCATCGGCCTGGAGCCGCAGAAGGCTCCAAACCCTTGCGGAGCAGCAGCCACGCCCGGTCGGCGGTCTCGCGCCGCATGTCCGCCGGGATCTTGGCGAGCAGCCCCGCGATCATGCCGAGGGCCGTCACCAGGTCCTCGGTGGTGACCTGCTCGCGTACGAGACCGGCCTCCCACGCCCTGGCCAGCGGGCCCTCCAGCAGCGCCTCCACCTGGTAGCGCAGGCGCATGATGCGCGGATCCGTGGCGCTGACCATCGCGATGAACGCCGTCGAGGCGATGGCCTGCTCGGTCATCAGCTCCAGCACGTCGTCGAGCGTGGCGGCGGGGTCGGCGGCCAGCGCCTCCAGCGCCCTGATGCCGTCGTCGAACACGGCCAGCGCGAGGCTGACCCGGTCGGGGAAGTGCCGGTAGAGGCTGCCCTGGCCGACACCGGCCGCCTTCGCGATCGAGGTGAGCGGCGCGTCGAAGCCGTCGGTGGCGAACAGCTCGCGGGCCGCCGCGATCAGCGCCGCCCGGTTCTCGGCGGCGGCGCTGGGGCCTCTGTTGGGTCGACGCGTGTTGGGCATGGGAGTACGGTATCAACCGGACGATATCGTCCGGTATCGCTGACCACGGCCGTCGCGCCTGCTCGACACGCACAGGAGGCGCGGCTACGGTTAAACCGGACGATACAGTCCGGTTGCTGCCTGCGGTGACACCCATCACCTGACCAGCGAAAAGACCCTTCGGAGGAGAGACCGCATGACGCAGAGCGAGCAGGTCCTGAGCTACCCGATCCCAAGTGAGGCGGCGCTGGAGCCGCCCGCCGAGTGGGCGGAGCTGCGGGGGAAGTGCCCGGTCGCGCGGGTGACGCTGCCCAGCGGCGACGAGGCCACGCTGCTCACCCGGTACGAGGACGTCAAGCAGGTGCTGGCCGACCCGCGCTTCAGCCGCCTGCTGAACGCGCCCGACGCGGCCCGGCTGTCGGCCAACGAGGACGGCGGGCTGTTCAGCAGCGAGATGGCGGCGGTCATCCCGGACAGCGGCGAGCCGCACCAGCGCTGGCGGCGCCTGGTCGGCAAGTACTTCACCGCCAAGCGCATGTCGTCTCTGCGGCCCGCCATGGAGGCGATGGCCGAGCAGCTCATCGACGACATGGTCGAGCGCGGCGCGCCGGGTGACCTCAAGGCGTCCCTGGGCTTCCCGCTGCCCGTGTACGTGATCTGCGACCTGCTCGGCGTGCCCGCTTCCGACCGGGACCGCTTCGCCCACTGGTCGGACAGCCTGCTCAACCTGACCAAGTTCACCCAGGCGGAGACCGACGCCTCTCAGGCCGAGTTCATCCAGTACATGTCCGAGCACGTGGCCGCCAAGCGGGCCGAGCCGGGCGACGACCTGCTCAGCGAGCTGATCGCGGCGAGCGCGGCCGAGGGCGAGGGCCTGACCGACGTCGAGCTGCTGGCCACCGGGATGGGGCTGCTCGTCGCCGGGCACGAGACCACCGCGAACATGATCGGCAAGATGGTGGGGATGCTGCTGGCCGACCGCGCCCACTGGGAGCGGCTGCTGGCCGACCCGTCGCTGGTGCGTACGGCGGTGGAGGAGGTGCTGCGCTTCGACGCCAACTCCGGCTTCGGCCTGCCCCGCTACCTGAAGGAGGAGACCGAGGTCAGCGGCACGGTGCTGCCCCGCGGCACGACGGTGATCTGCAGCATGGCCGCCGCCAACCGCGACGAGAGCGTCTTCGAGGCGGCCCCCGAGATGGACCTGACCCGCAGCCCGAACCCGCACCTGGCCTTCGGCTCCGGCGCCCACTCCTGCCTGGGCCAGTCCCTGGCCCGCACCGAGCTGCAGGTCGTCCTGGAGGTGCTGCTGCGCAAGCTGCCCACCCTGGAGCTGGCCGTGCCGGTGGAGGAGCTGCACCGGGTGGAGGGCCTCGTGGTCGGCGGCCTGAGTCAGGTCCCGGTTCGCTGGTAGCGGGAGGAGACTCGGATGAAAGTCATCGTGGACGAGGACAAGTGCTGCGGCGCGGGCCAGTGCGTGCTGATCGCGCCGGAGGTGTTCGACCAGCGCGAGGACGACGGCATCGTCATCCTGCTGGAGGCCGAACCCGCCGCGGACCGGCACGCCGCCGTACGTGAGGCCGCCGCCGTCTGCCCGGCGGCCGCCATCCAGGTGGTCGAGGACGCCTGAAACCTGACCGCGCCCGCCCGGGCGGGCGCGGTCAGAGGGGCTCGACGCGCGAGGCACAGGCCGGGCAAAGTCATCTTTGCGCTGATTCCCGATTTCCCGCGACGCCGGATGGAACAGGCATAAGAGGGTCACCGGCTGTGGAGGCACGGAGATGGCGCGTTGCCTGGTCACCGGGGCGACCGGCTACATCGGCGGCCGGCTGGTCCCCGAGCTGCTCGCGGCCGGGCACGAGGTCCGCTGCATGGCGCGCTCGCCCGGCAGGCTGCGGGATCTGCCGTGGGTGGCGCGGACGCAGGTGACCGAGGCCGACGCCACCGATCCCGGACGGACGCGGGCGGCCCTTGAGGGCGTCGACGTGGCCTACTACCTGATCCACGCGATGGGCGGGTCGGGGCAGTTCGCCGAGAACGACCGCAGGGCGGCCCGGACCTTCGCGGCGGCGGCCGAGGAGGCCGGGGTGCGCCGCATCGTCTACCTCGGCGGGCTGGTCCCGGGCGAACGGCTCTCGCCGCACCTGCGCTCCAGGGCCGAGGTGGGTGAGATCTTCCTCGGGTCGGGCGTGCCCGCGGTGGTGCTGCGGGCCGCGGTGATCATCGGCTCGGGTTCGGCGTCGTTCGAGATGCTGCGCCACCTCACCGAACGGCTGCCGGTCATGACGACGCCCCGCTGGGTGCGCAGCCGTACGCAGCCCATCGCCGTGCGGGACGTGCTGCGGTACCTCACCGCCTGGGCGGAGGTGCCCGGCGAGGTCAACCGCGGGTTCGACGTCGGCGGCCCGGACGTGCTGACCTACGGCGAGATGATGCAGGGGTACGCGTCCGTGGCCGGCCTGCCCCACCGCCTGATCATTCCGGTGTGGGTGCTGACCCCGAGGTTGTCGAGCCTGTGGGTGGGCCTGGTCACCCCGGTCCCCTCGGGGATCGCGCGCCCGCTGGTCGAGTCGCTGCGCAACGAGGCGGTCTGCGGCGAGCACGACATCGCCCGGTACGTGCCCGACCCCCAGGAGGGGCTGATCGGTTTCCGCGAGGCCGTGTCGCTGGCGCTCAAGAAGATCAAGGAGGCGGACGTGGCCACCCGCTGGTCGTCGGCCGCCACGCCGGGCGCCCCCAGCGATCCGCTGCCGACCGACCCCGACTGGGCGGGCGGCAGCCTCTACACCGACTGCCGCGCGATCCGGGTGGCCGCGGGCCCGGAGGCGTTGTGGCAGGTGATCGAGGGCATCGGCGGCCGCAACGGCTGGTACTCCCTGCCGGTCGCCTGGCGCCTGCGCGGCCTGCTGGACAGGCTGTTCGGCGGCGTGGGACTGCGCCGCGGGCGGCGCGACGAGCACCGGCTGAGGGTGGGGGACGCCGTTGACTTCTGGCGGGTGGAGGAGGTGCTGCCCGGCCGCCTGCTGCGCCTGCGCGCCGAGATGCGGCTGCCGGGCCTGGCCTGGCTGGAGCTCGGCGTCTCCCGTTCCGACGGCCGCACCTACTACCGCCAGCGGGCGATCTTCCACCCGCGCGGTCTGCTCGGCCACCTCTACTGGTGGGCGATCTACCCCTTCCACGGCCTGGTCTTCGGGCGCATGCCCGTCAACGTGGCGGCCGCGGCGCGGGCCCGGCAGCTCAGCCGGGGAACCCCGGGATGAGGTGGCCGGCGCCCGCCCGGGATCAGTCCATGAGCCCGAGCTGGCGGCCGGCCCGCAGGGCCAGCCAGACCTCGGCGAACGCGGCCGTGGACGTCAGGTCGCGCCCCGTCAGCTCGGCGAACCTGCGCAGCCGGTACGCCAGCGTGTTGGGGTGGATGTGCAGCGCGGCCGCGGCGTCCTCGGTGCGCCGGTCGCGCTCCATCCAGGTGCGCACGGACGCCAGGAGCTGCGAACCGTGCGCGGAGTCGTAGGCGAGCGCCTTGCCGAGCACGTTCTCGACCAGCGCGGTGAGCGCCCCCGGGTCGTCGGGCAGCCACCGGCCGGTGGTGTCATCGCCGTAGTGGATCAGCGCGCGCCCCGACTCAGCCGCCGATGAGGCCGCCCAGACCGCCTCCCGCTTGGGGATCTGCAGGGACTCCCCGGGCGGGAACGACCTGCTCATACCCGCCGCGACGCCCGGCAGCGCGGCGATCGCCGGGCCGAGGGCGGGCGGGCCGAGCACGTAGCGGTCGTCGCCCCGGCGGAGCATGAGGTGCGGCTGGTCGTCGATCGCGCGCTGGATGGCCTCGTCGGGCACGTTCCTGATCACAAGGAGGGCCAGCTCCGCGTCCACGGGCAGGCCCATCCTGACCAGGCGCCGCCGGGCCGAAGCCGGGTCGAGGACGTCCTGGAGCAGCTCGGACAGGGTCTCGGCGCCCTGGCGGCGCAGCGTCTCGCGCTCGTTGCGGGCCATGGCCACCTGCAGGGCGGCCACCGTGGCGATGTGCTGCACCACGGCCAGGCCGGCGGGCCTGGCCCCCTGGCGCTCGAAGGCGACGAGGAAACCCGCCGGGCCGCCCGGCGCGGGCACGGGCAGCACGAAACCCCCCGGAATGGTGGGCGGCGCCTCCGGCTCGGAGGGCAGCACCGAGACGTCGGGCACCGGCACCCCCGGCAGCAGCGGCCGCCCCTGCGGGGTGCACAGGTAGACCTCGTAGCCGGACAGCCGTTCGAGCCGCTTGAACAGCGTGGCGGAGTCGAGGTCCTCGGCCGCCAGCCAGCGCAGCGCCCCGAACACCTGCAGCTGCGCGCCCAGTCGCTGCCTGGCGTCCTCCTGCACGGCCGCGGCCACCTCCTGGGCGATGGCGATGAACGGCACGGCCAGCGGCACCTCCAGCACGGGCATCCCCCGCT
This sequence comes from Nonomuraea sp. NPDC005650, assembly GCF_040605375.1. Classification (NCBI taxonomy): domain Bacteria; kingdom Bacillati; phylum Actinomycetota; class Actinomycetes; order Streptosporangiales; family Streptosporangiaceae; genus Nonomuraea; species Nonomuraea sp. NPDC005650. The sequence continues at coordinate 270,520 of NZ_JBEXCR010000016.1, read as the reverse complement.
CCTCGGCGGCCTGGAAGAACGCGTCGTGCAGCGGCGGCACGTGCAACTGCGCCGACAGGGCGAGCGCGGACACGCCCGCGTCGTCGAGCCGTTCCAGGTAGGCGCGCTGCCTGGCGGCCTGGCGCGGGATCGCGATCCCCGTGGTCATGATGACCTCCGCGCCCAGCAGCCAGGGCGTGGGGTCGTCGAGCTCGCTGACGTGCGCCCACGACACCGAGCGCCCCAGCCCCGCCTCACCGGCCAGCAGCCGCAGCTGGAGAGCGGGAGAGCGCAGCAGGTCCTCCACCGACACCTTTGTGGTCACCCACAAAGGATACGGCGGGTCTTCAGTGCTGCCCCGAGCGTCGCCGACCCCGAGAACGCTTCGACCCTGCGTCCGTGCCCCTGAAGCTGTCGCGCCGTTCACGGACACCCGACCTGCAGCGGCAGGCGTACCCGGAACGTGGTTCCCTCGCCGGGGACGGCGGTCGCAGTGACGTCGCCGCCGTGCGCGGTCACCACCGCCCGCACGATGGCCAGGCCGAGGCCCGCCCCACCACGGCGCGCGCCGTCCTCGGGGCTGTGGTCCATGCGGCTGTGGTCCAGCCGGTAGAAACGCTCGAAGACGAGCGACGCGTGCCGGATCAGGTGGGCGGCCAGCAGGGTCAGCGCCGCCGGCCCGAATCCGGAGGTGCCGATCAGCACGAACGCCACGCGTTGCGACAGTTCGTCGGAGGCCGATCGAGACCGTGCGCTCTTCCCCGATGCGGGACGAGGCGCCGGAGCGGGGCCCGGTCACCGTCCGGACGCCTGCGGGCGGGGGAACGGCCACCGGTCCGCGACCTTTGAGAATGAATAGGCAACGCTGAATTCTCTGCCGGGCGAGGCTGAGCCGCCATTCGGTCGTCAGACCCTAGCGTCAGGTCCATGGACTCACCGACCCGGTTCAGCCTGACCGAGCACTCAGCCGCCTGGTGGCGGGTGACGTTCGACAATCCTCCCGTCAATCTCGTCGACGCGACGATGACGAGCGAGTTGAATGCCCTGTTCGCGCGCGCCGAGGCGAGTGAGAGTCTCGCGGTCGTCGTCTTCGACAGCGCCGATCCCGACTTCTACCTGGCCCACTACGACCTGTCCGACAGTGACGAGGTGGAGCACGCCCTGGCCCATCCGGAGGAGGTCCACCCGTGGACGGCGCTGCTGGCCCGTCTCAGCTCCCTCCCCGTGGCGACCGTCTCCTCCATCAGGGGCAGGGCACGCGGTGCGGGGAGCGAATTCCTCCTCGCCACCGACATCCGCTTCGCCAGCCGCGAGAGGGCCGTCGTCGGTCAGTTCGAGATCGGCATGGCCGCCATCCCGGGTGGCGGACCCGCCTCACGTCTGCCCGGTCTGGTCGGGCGGGGCCGGACCTTCGAGATCCTCTTCGGCGGGCTCGACTACGACGGAGCACTCGCCGAAATGTACGGGTACGTGAATCGGGCCCTGCCCGACGACGACCTGGACGGCTTCGTCGACGCGTTCGCGTCCCGCGTCGCCTCCTTCGACCTGCAGACGATCAGGGACATCAAGCACTTCGTCAACCTCGCCACGCAGCGATCCGAGGCCGAGTACCAGGACCAGATGAATGCCTTCTGGGCCGCGGTGAACCGCCCGGCCCAGCAGCACATCGCGAGGCACCTGTTCGAGGCGGGACTTCAGCAGCGCAGTGACGTCGAACGCGACCTCCCGCATTGGGTGACGCGGTTCCCGTACCGCCCCGGCTCCGACGAGGAGTAGACGGCCCTTCAAGATCGCCCCACTGCCGCTGGTTTCCGTTGGAACGTGTATCTGCGCCGTCGGTGATCATTGCTCAACCACCTGAGGACGTTGCCCAGAGACCTGGCCTGCGTCCCTTCTCCCGGCCGTGTCCAGAGGTGTCCGCATGCGGCGCGTCGCGTGACGCCGATCCGGGGGCGGCACGCGAGAACCCCGGCGGCACCTCCCGTGCTGGACGCGCACGGGAGGCCCTCTCCATGCCGAGGCATCCGAACCTGCCCCAGGAGCTCCCAAGCATCATCGCGGCATGGCGAAGAAGAAGACGGCGTGGGTTCGGTACGTGATGCCGGTGATGGTCGGCCACCCCGGCACCACTGGCGAGGGCCAGGTACCGACCTTGCCCTGAACGCAAGAGGCCCGACCCGGGCCATCCTGCGCTGCATGTCAGCGACGGTGTCAGGACGGCGACGGCCCGGTATCAGAGCGGTCGGCGATCGTAGGGGCATCGAAAGAACACCGCACAAGGAGCACATGATGCAGAAGTTCGACACCCCCGCCCCGATCGCCGCCGTCCTTGACATCCCCGCGGGACGCGTCCAGTTCATCGCCGCCGACCAGGCCGACACCACGGTCGAGGTCCGGCCCACGAACGCCTCCAAGAGCCGCGACGTGAAGGCGGCCGAGGAGACCTCGGTCGCATACGCCGACGGCGTCCTGCGGATCGAGACCGCTGTGGCGAAGAACCAGCACCTCGGCCCGTCCGGATCCATCGACGTGACCGTCAAGCTGCCCGCCGGCTCCCGCATCGAGGCGAAGACGGCCGCCGCCGAACTCCGGACGGTCGGCCGCCTCGGCGACGTCGCCTTCGACGGCGCGTACCGCCAGATCACGCTCGACGAGACCGCAAGCCTGCGCCTGACCGCGACCGACGGCGACGTCGAGGTCGGCCGCCTGGGCGGCCCGGCGGAGATCAGCACCGCACGGGGCGACATCCGCATCGCCGAGGCCACCGGCGGCAAGGTCGTGCTCCGCACCCAGTCCGGCAACATCTCGATCGCCGCCGCCGCCGGCGTCTCGGCCGCCCTGGACGCCGGCACCACCTACGGCCGCATCGCCAACGCCCTCAAGAACGACGGCACCGCCGAACTCGACATCCACGCCACCACCTCCAACGGCGACATCACCGCCCGCAGCCTGTGACCCGCAGCCTCCCAAGGAGAGGCAGACCAAGCCCGTCGACGACGAACGGCCCCGGTCGGTCCATGCGGACCGGGGCCGTTCCAGGCCCTCCACTCGGGTTCGTGGTCCGGAGAACCCAGGGAAACCGAACGGTCACCACGCCGACAGAGAGTCACCCTCACAAAGATCACTACATTAACCAGCACGGCCCTACCGGCCGGCATGACCCTGATGGCGGCCACCCCCGATCTCGCGGCCGCGAGCCCTGTCCGGAACACGCTCAAGACGGCGGCGCAGCATGTGGAAGGACCGCTGCCGGCCGACACGGTCGCCATGCTGCCGGTGGCCGCCGAGCGGCGGGAGGCTATGTTTCTTCACGGCGTCCGGGTTCGGGCGGCTGATCACTCGCCGTGACGTCCGGGCGCCCGATCCCGTCGGGCGCGCTCCGCTGGAGGAGACCGGCTGACGGTCGCCTCGATGGAGGCCGTCGCGGCCGTGGGACCGGGCTGGACCCGGCCGGGACAGCGGCCCATAATGAATGATCCATCGTCCATCCGGGGGTCGAACGGCGTGGTCCTGCCCAACTCACCGAGCCGGGCCCCTGCCGCCCCGTCTTCTGACACCGGTTCGGTGCGGCTGCAGGTACTCGGCCCGTTGCGGCTGTGGCGCGATGGCGCCGAATTGGACGTGGGCCCCCGGCAGCAGGCGCAGTTGTTGGCCCTGCTGCTGGCGCGGGTGGGCCATCCGATCAGCACGAGGGAATTGATCGACCTGATCTGGGCCGACAACACCCCAACCAGCGCGCTCAACCTCATTCAGAAGTACGTCGGGGCATTACGGCGGGTGCTCGAACCCGCGGTCCCCGCCCGCGCGGCCGGTACCTACCTGCACCTTCGAGGCAACGCGTACGTGTTCAGCGCCGGTTCCGACACGCTGGACCTCGTCGCGTTCAGAAAGCTTCTCGAAGCCGCCCATGCCGCCCTGGCCCAGCAGGCTCGCGAAGTGGCGCTCGACCACTACGTCAAGGCACTCGGCCTCTGGCGGGGCCCCGCGGGGGACGGACTGTCCTTCGGATCGAGCGCGACGTCGATCCTGAACGCCCTCGACGACGAGTTCCACGCCGCCTGCGCGGCGGCGGCCGACCTGGCCGTGTCGTTGGGCCGTCCGGAGCAACTGATCCCGCCGTTGCGGCTGGCGGCGTCGATGGCACCGTTTCATGAACCTGTGCATGCCGGCCTCATCACCACACTCGGCGCCGCGGGACGACAGGCGGAGGCGCTGTCGGCGTTCCATGCGATCCGTGACCGCCTCGCCGAGGAACTCGGCATCGACCCCGGCCCGGCGCTGCAGGAGGCGCACCTGCGCGTGCTGACACAGACCCCGCCGGCGCTGGTGGTGACGGGCGCGCCATGTGAGGGCGACCACGTGCCGATGGTGACAGGCACACCACGTGAGGGTGAGGACGCGCCGGCGAGGCAGGAGTCCGGGCTGGTCGGCCGGGGCGAGGAACTCGGCGTGCTGCGGCAGGCCATCGAGGCGGCACTCACCGGCCGCTCGGCGCTCGCCATCGTCGAAGGCGAACCGGGCGTGGGCAAGACCCGCCTGCTGCAGGAGACCGCCGCCGAGGCGAGCCGGCTCGGCCCGTTCGTGGTCTGGGGTTCCTGCTTGGAAGGTGATGGAACGCCGTCGATGTGGCTGTGGGAGCAGGTGCTCCGTCCGATCCTCGACAGCCTGCCGGCGCCGTCGCGGGAGAAATGGCTCGCCAGTGATCTCGGCGGCCTCCTCGAACCGCGAAACGACACCGCGGCCGCGCCTACGGTTCCTGACAGCGGCGCCCAGTTCCGCCTGCTCGAACAGGTCGTCACCGTAGTCGGGCAGGCCTCGGCGCAACGGCCCACGCTGCTGATCCTCGATGATCTCCAATGGGCTGACACCGCCTCGCTCCAGCTGTTCGGCCACCTCGCGGCCCGGCTACCCGCCGGCACGGCGATCATCGGCGCGCTCCGTGACCGCGCACCCGTGCCCGGCTCTGACCTGTCGCGGGTCCTGGCCGCGGTCAGTCGGCTGCCGGATCACCGCAGGATCCGGCTCGGCCCGCTCGGCTTGACCGAGGTGACCGAGCTCATCCGCCGCGAAATCGGCCAGGAGCCGGGCGCTGATGTCGCCCGCGGCATCCACACCCGTACGACCGGCAATCCGTTCTTCGTCCGGGAGCTGTCCCGGCTCCTGAGCGACGGCGGCTCGCTGCGCGACGGCGAGGCGGCGGTGCCGGCCGGGGTACCGGCCACCGTACGAGACGTGGTCCGCGACCGGATGGCCGGTCTCGACGACAGCGCTCGCGACCTGCTGCATGTCGCCGCGCTGATCGGCCGCGACGTGGACCTCGCCCTGCTCGCCGGCGCAGCCGGCGTCGACGTCGCGGACTGCCTCGAACGCCTCGAACCGCTGCAGGCGCTCGGTCTGCTGGAAACCAAGCCGGAAAGCCCGCACTCGCTACGGTTCGCGCACGACCTGGTCCGCGAATCGGTCACCGAGACCACGACGCGGCAGCAGGCCGTCCGGCTGCATCTGCGCGTTGCCGACGCCCTCGAACGCACCCATGTGGACGACGAGTCTGTCGCCGAACGCCTCGCCTACCACCTCTGGGCCGCCGGTCCGCTCGCCGACCCGGCTCGCACCGCGCAGGCACTGGCCCGCGCCGGCCGCCGTGCGGCGACCAAGCTCGCGTTCGCGGCCGCCGGTCGGCACCTGGAATCGGCCGCCCAGATCGCGCGCACGGCCGGCCTGCGGGACCTGGAGCTGTCGGTCCTGTCACTGCTCACCCTTGTCGCCAGGAGGTACGCGGGATACGGCGGCTCGACGTTCGACCTGCTGGAGCGGGCCGAGTACCTGGCCCGCATGCTCGGCCACGAGACGGAGGCCGTCGACTTCCTGTTCACCCGGCTGGTCGGGGCCTACACCTCGATCGAGAAGGACCGTGGGAGGTGGGCTCGCCGACTGTACGAGCAAGGACAGGCGTCCGCCGACCCGATCATCCAGGCGTACGGTCGGCAGGCCTGGGGCCTGTACCAGTGGGACATCGGCAACATCGGCGAGGCGTACCGTTACCTCAGCGCGCAAGGCCGCACCGGCGCACACCACCGTGCCGGCGACCTCGGACCGTGGAAGGTGCCGAACGAATGGATCGGGTGGCTGGCCGTGATCACCGCGTTGCACGGCGATGTCGAGACGGCACGGTCCGCGATCGACAAGGCGTACCAAGCCGACGAAGACCTGTATGCGATGTCGGTCTGGGCCTATTACCACACCATGGCGGCCTCGATGGCCGGTGACGCGCCATGGGTGATGTGGGCGGCCGAGCGGTGGATCGCGGCCGGCGCCGAGCGCTCCGGCGTCGCGCAGGAGCACTACATCTGGCTGGACTGGCTCTGGGCGTGTGCACTCACCGGCGACGACCCGGCCGGTAAGGCGGCAGAGGCCGAACAACTCCTGGCCGCGACCCTCCTCGACCCGCCGCGATGGGGCGTCGCGTACCACTACGGGCTGATCGCCGAGATGTGGCTGGCCGCCGACATGCCCGACGCGGCCGCAACCGCCCTCGACCGAGCCGACCAGGCCGTCACGGCCTACGGCCAACGTTTCGCCGAAGGGCTCCTGCTGTTGCTGCGCGCGCGCCTGCTGCAGGTCCGCGGCGAACCCGTCGACGTCGTGCGAGCCGCCGCCGAAGCAGCCCGCACCCGATCGGACGAACGCGGGGCCCACCTCTTCGCGCGCCGCTCCGAGCGGTTCCTCGCCGAAGTCGACCAGGAATCGCCGGACATTTGACCGCGCGCTGGACGGTGGGCTGAGCCGGTGACGAGGCGGCACGACCTGACCGACGCCCAGTGGGCGGTGCTGGAGCCGCTGACCTGCGCTGCGGTCGGGGCAGGGTCGGGGAGCTCATGGGACGGTACGCATCGCCTCGCGCAGGGCGAGCCGGAGTGAGGCGATGGTCTCGTCAGATTCCTGCTGTTGTTCGGTGAGGCGCGCAGCTTGGGTACGCGCCTCGGCGAGGTCTCGGGTCAAGGCCTGCGTGTGACGTTCCAGGTCCTGCACTCTCTGGACGAGTCCAGGCTGGACCGCATTGTCGATTTCCGCGCCCAGAGCAAACCGAAGGCGGTGCTTCAAGGCATCGCGCTCTCGTTTCAGTTCCTGGATTTCTTCGCGTGCTGTCGCAAGGTCGGTGTGCAGGCTGGCAGGGGTGGCTCGCGCGGGCCGGGGGACCGCGGCTGCTTGCACACCATGCTGGGCCTGCTCACTCATCGCCTGCCGGATCGCGGCTCTGAGAGCGGCGGTGTTGTAGACGAACCAGGTCGACACGTCGGCTTTTCGTGCCACCCCGGCGAAGGAGATGCGTTGCCCGGCGTTAAGGAGATCGCGGACGGCTCCTTTCGTGCGGGCCGCCTTGGCGGCGCTGTCCGCCTGGCGGGCCTGGCGGAGGCGGGCCACGCGCGCGTCGCGGGAGGAGTCAGCTCCGTTCACGTGCGCCCCCGGATCGTCAGCCCGTCCACCGAGATAAAGGCGGCGGCTGAGCGCGCCTTGCGTAGTTCTCGGGCCGCGTCTTCAACGGCTGCCCTCTCCTGTTCGGGCAGCTCGTCCAGGGTGCGCCGCATCTGGTTCAGCGTCTTGGCATAAGCGGTGATTTGGTCGTCGAAGTTGCGGATGACCCAGTCGGCCGCGCCCATGGCGAGGGCTGCTTCCTTGTCGGCCCGCAGCTCGGCAACCTGCTGTTCCAGCGCCGGCAGATAGGAAGGGTCAGGGCGATAGAAGTCGCAGCCGGCGCGCTGGAAGCGGATACGGCAGTGCTGTCCGCCGGCTTTGACATTGCTGGGTTCGCTGTATCCGCCGTAGGCGACGGCGACGGTCTGGCCCTCATGGGCCAGCGCGTCGCTGTAGCCGCGGGGGTTGCCATGCCGGTCGATGGTCAGCCGGGCGACCGTCTCGACGGCGTGGCGTTTGCGCTCCACGGAGACCTTGAAGTAGCCCATCGTGGTGCCGATTTCGCGGTGATCCAGCAATTCGCGCAGATGGTCCACCGGCACGCCGGCGTCGGCGTGCCGTTGTGCGTAGGAGTGCCTCACTCCGTACACGGTGATCTCCGCCCGGTCATGGGGCACGGGGTCGCCCTGGTCGTCGAGCCCTTCGCCGGGCAGCGATTTCGCGCAGCCACGTCTGCCGCAGGATCGTGAAGTCGATCGTCCCGGAGGTGGGCATCATGGACGCCTCCGTCATGATGGTGACCGCTCACTCCAACCGCGACCTGACGTCGCAGGAGTTCGAGCGCCAGGCAGCGATGATCAAGCCAGTCATGAGTTGGGATCAGCCCACATGGACATGGCGGGCGCGGCTCGCCGGCGCGCCCCCGAGCACGTCGGCGCGTCGTGACCATCCGCCTTCACCACGTCCTGCGGGCGGCCGCCGCTGACGGCCAAGACATTGTCAGAAGAGGGCGAGATCCTCGACGTATCTGAGAATTTTCAACGCGACGACCCATACGATCACGACCACTGAGAAGGCCAGAACCTGGACCCGGAACTGCCAGCCGACCATTCCCGTCCGGGAGAACAAGCAGAAGCAGGCGAAGAGCAAAGCGGCGAAGGGAGGCAGAACGAGCGTCACCTTCAAAAGATCGACGTACCACCCAACAGCACAAGTGCCACCGCCGCATAAACCGGACAGCACGACCTCGCCACAGCCGAAGAGCAGGAGCAGGAGCATCATGCAAGAACCCGCCCCGGCCACGGCGATCCGCCCACGGTGCTGCCGCCACCTGATCGAGAGCCGGTGACTGGGAGTGCTCTTCGCTGTCATTCGTCGCCTCCGATGAACTCGTGGTTGTTACGGCCGTCGTTCTGGCACCGTCGCGACTACGGGCAGGTTCGCCCCGGGCGGACATGTCCGGAGCTCGCTGCGGCGGCTGGTGCGCGGCGCGGAGCGCCGAGAAAGGGACCCAACAGCACACCGAGCTTTCGAGGCTCATAAATAGCTGAACTCGAATTCCCAGCTGGGCACCCCGGGACCGCCGGACACAGGGGCGTCGTCCGGCATCACCTCAACGACCACATCGACGGTGCCGTGCGAGAACTTCTTCGTCAGCTCCGGAATCTGGCCGAACGGATCGAGTTCCTCGAAGGGCTCATCAAATCGCCAGCCGTCCCGGTGCATCACCGCCAGCGCATCCCGCACGTGCTGGACACCCGCCACTGTTACGACCACGCTGGCGCTCGGTGAGGGAGTCAAGTCAGGGTCCGGTTCGAACTGGCAGTTATCCTCACGGTCGACGGCTGTTACCGAGTCCGCGGGGAACAACCGGGTCAGCAACGGGGTCACGTCCCGCTCCAGCACAGGATGCTGCTGCGTCACGCGTATCTTGCACATTGTCAGATCCACCGTTGCGTACCCGTAGGCCGGGGTGAAGAACAGCGCCGCGACCGCCAAGACCGCGACCGCTATTTTGATCACCCTCACCGGCCTCAGCATGCCACCCCTGCCCCGGCCTCGCCATCCAGTCAGGTCGAGTGGTGCGACTGCAGGCCCAACTATGTTCCGCGTCGATCCCTTACGGCTTCAGCGGACTGGACAGCATCGCCAGGCGGACGCCGTGCGGGCCACGGAGCGCAGGGAGCGCAGGAACTCCCGGGTCCGGCGAGAGAATTAGGCCGATGTGGATCCTTCGACATGGGGCCGACCGACCACCTTCACACCAGCCGGGATTCGGCCAGGTCGAGATGCCAGTCAACCACGTTGGATGGAGCAGACCGGACCGCCCAGCACAGTTGGCGCAGCATCCAGTGTGCCCAGTACATCCGTAGGGTAGCGGGGGCGATTCGGTCGACGAGAATCTCGTCCAGGTGGGCTGCCGCCGCATTCTCCACGGGGTCGGCGTCCGGCGACTGGACGAACCACTCCCGATCGATCCGGGTTTGGATGAGGGCGAAGAGTCGATCGCCGCGGCTTGCGCCGAGATTCCAGTCGACGACCCCGGTAGCGCGGTCGTTCTCATCGAAGAGGACATTTGCCGCTGTGAGATCGACATGCACCAGATCATCGCCGACCATTTCGCGGGGCTCTCGTCGGCCGATGCGAAGAATCTCATCCAGGACGCGACGGCTGCGCGGACTGTGCGTCGCCAGCACCTCGTGGCGAGGGCATGGATCGCTGCCGCAATCAGGGCACAGCAGCCGCAGCGGCGCACCGGGGCGCGCGGCGAGAGCGCCGGCGAAACGGTCGTTGATCTCCACCATCGCGTCTATTCTCATCGGGGTCAGGCGCCGGGGTGGTGCACTGGGAAGCCGCTCCTGCACGAACATCACACTGTCATTCAGGTCGACCACAAGGTCGTGCCTGGGCACCGGTAGCCCGCGGTCACGGACATAGGCAAGCACCTCGGCCGTGCGCTTGGCTTCGGCGAGTGAGCCCAGAAATCGAGTCACCACGGCCTGTCGGCCGTCCGGCCACTCGGCGTAGATTGCGCCGCCGAGCCTCCCGTGCAGAGCGCGGCCGACGATCCTCAAATCCGCACCGGTACGTCGATTGATCGCTGAGACGATGTCGTGATCTAGTGTCGTCGGGGACTTGCTATCCATATCCGTAGCCTTACGTCAGACCGCGATCAGGCGGTCACCTTGCGGTGCCCCGCATCGGGACACGGTGGCAAGTGCATGCGAACTCGGCGCGGCCAGGTCCCCCGAAGCCCTGATCACCCTGCGGCGGCCGCGGATGTCGCGGAGGCCTCGTCGTGATCGCGAAGCATGCGCAGGACGGTGGCCGCCGAGGGGTGGCGGCCCTTCTTCTTGCCCGTGGTGATGACGAGGCGGTTGCGGGCGGACTCGTGGCACTCCTGGGTGCGGTCACGGATGTACTCGCGTTCCATCCCCGACAGCGCGGCCAGCACGGTGAACACCACCCCGGACGGATCGTGGGAGCCCTGCAGCTCGCCAGTGAGGAAACTCCCGGTGCGCAGCTGCTCGGCCAGGGCAGCGAGGTCGAGGCCGCGGCCGAGCCGCTTGTGCTCATGCACCACGAGCGTGACCGCCACCCCCGCCGAGCGGAGCTCGCGGGCCAGGGCGACGGCCTTGTCGAGTTCGGGGCGGGTGGTGGAGGCGCGGGCGTAGCCGATCCGGACGTGCCCGGCTGATTCGGTGCCGGCCGCGGCGGGGCGGGGCAGTTCGATCCAGAGCGTGCCCGGCTTGCGGACGGGCGGGGTGGTCTTGGCGAGCGCGGGCACGGGACGGAAGCGGGCGGTGTGGTACTGGACGGCGACCTTGCCTTTGCCGGTCCGGCAGGGCGAGCCGGCCGAGGCGGCGCAGGAGGTCATCGGGCAGGCGTGTGCCTCCACGCGGAGGTAGTCGTCGCGCACCTGTGCCCCCTGGCCCAAGATCGACGTGCGCGTGGGCCGCCCCCAGGATGCCGACGTACGGCGCTGCCGGGCGTGGGTGTGCTGGACTGCCCAGGAAGAACGCGATGTTGCTTTGCTGCGGCTGGACGATGAGATCAACGTGCCCGGAATGGTGCTCCCGTCCGCAACGCCCCGCTGTCCCATGAGGGCCTTGGATACCCCTCGGTGACCTTCAAGGATGGGCAGCACAAGGTGGAGCAGCTGAGGGCGAAACTGCCTCCTCAGGTCGGCGTCGTCATCCACGATGATCACGCGTTCGCGAACCGCCGCCTGCGTGCCTGTCCGGCTCGAACCATCACCAGCACCCCCGCGCAGTCGCCTGTCGCGACGATCATGAGGCACCGACTCGTGCCCTGACAACCTCGTACTCCCACCAGACAGGTCATCTACCCGATGACCAGGTCCGACATAATTCGCCTGACCCGCCCGCATTTGTCGGTCGGGGCCGCTAGGTTCGGCGCATCGACAGCGGCAGGGGGCTGGAAACCCCTGCTCATTGGATGTTTCATGCCCGGATTCGGGCGTCTGGAAGGCGGGGACCGTTGGGTTGGCTGGCAGCGGGCGACGGGTACGAGGTCGCCCTCATGGAGGGCCGGGTGGCGGCGCGAGCCACCTCCGGCCGGGCGGCGGGACGGCAGCTGAAATCGCTGCCGAAGGCGCTGCGTGATCACCCCGAGGTGGACCGGCTGCGCCGCCTCGCCGAGTGGCTCGACCGCCACGCCGCGGCGTGCGTGGCGCAGGTGGACCTGTGGATGGTGTCGTCCCTGCCCGTGCCGACCGGGCTGCTGGCCCGGGTGTGGCCGGACGAGGCGTGGCAGTCGGCGCTGCGCGACCTGGCCGTGGTCGGCGACGACCCCGACGAGGTGGGCTTCCTGCGCGACGCCACCGAGACCGGCGAGCTGCGGCTGGTCAACCTCGACGGCGAGACCGTACGGCTGTCGCCGTCCACGGTGACGCTGCCCCACCCGGTGCTGCTGCCCGACCTCGACGACCTGCGGGAGTTCGCCGCCGAGCTGGGCGTGGTCCAGAAGGTCGAGCAGATCCACCGCGCCACCTGGCGCAAGCCCGACGGCATGGACGGCCGGGCGACGACCGTGACGGAGTTCTCCGGCGGGACGTACGACTCCCGCTTCGGCCTGGCCGCGCGGGCCACTGGGCTCGGCTACCGGGTCACCGGCGGCTACGCCACCTGCCGGGTCCGCGACGCCGGCGCCATCACCGAGGCGAGCGTCTGGATCGGGGAGCCGTACTGGGAGGACGAGGTCACCACGGGCGGCCTGACCTGGCACGACCTCGACGGCAAGTCGCTGCCGTTGCGGGAGGTCGGCCCGGTCGCGTGGTCGGAGGGCATGCGGATGGCCGCGGCGCTGTACGCGGGGCGCAAGGTCGAGGAGGGCAAGGACGCATGAGCGAGGACATGCTGAAGGCGGGGGCGATCCTGCCGCCGGGCACCGAGGGCGCGGGCGAGGGCGCCGTGCCGATGACCGCCCGCCGCTACCGGCACCCCGGACTCGACGACCGGGTGGTCGTGCGCCTGGTCGCCGGCGAGCTGGGCGCGGCCGAGGATCTGGCGGCCGGGTTCCTGGGCCTGGCGGCCGACGGGGAGCCCGAGGTGGTCGGGCTCGGTTTACGGCGTTCGCTCGGGTTCCCAGAATGGGTGCTGGTGCACCACCCCGACGACGGGCATCACGCGCTCGCCGTCGTGCCGGAGCTGGAGCGCGTCGCCCGTCAGGCCAAGTCCAAGCCGAAGAACGCGCTCGACGGCTACCACGAGCTGGCCCGCCGGCTCGCCGCGTCCGTGCCGCACTTCCTGCCCACGTTCTACGAACAGGCCGGGCGGGTGTTCACCGGCGTGGAGAACGCCACCTACGCCGCCCAGATGTTCTCCAGCGCGCGCAAGGCGGAGGCCGAGCACGGGCTGGAGGTCGACGAGGACCGGCTCGACGAGGTGTTCCTGGAGTTCGGGCTGGCGGGGGCGCTGCCGGTCAAGGTGCTGTCCGGCTACGCCAAGGAGCTGGCCGGCCGGGTGTCCGCCGACGAGGCGCTGCGCCGCTTCTCCCTGCTGTGCCTGCGGCGCACGGCGGGCGGGCTGCCGCCCTCGGCCCAGATGGCCACCGACCTGCGCCGCCTGGCCAGGGCGGCCGGCATGGACGCCGACGCGGCCGAGCAGTCGTACCTGCGCGAGCTGCTCGCCCTGCCCGCCACACTGCGGGCCGCCACCGGCTGGTGGAAGGCCCATCGCACGGCGATCGGGACGCTCGGCAGGCAGGACCCCGAGGTGCGCGCGACGCTGCTCGCCGTCATGCCGCAGGGTCACGACGGCGAGCTGTCCGGCGTGTGGCTGGACGTCCTCGAGGCCGCGGGCGCCATCGACGAGCTGGTCTCGGGCAAGGTGCCGGAGGACGGCGTGTCGGGCTGGCTCCGGCGCTTCCTCGCCGCCCGCAACGCCGCCTGGGGCCTGCCGCCGCGGCTGCCGATCCTCTACTCGCTCGTCGAACGGGCCGCCGGCCGGCTGCGTGCCGAGCTCGCCGGCGCCGCGACCGGGCTGACGGACCCGTACGACGTCGATCTGCTCGACCTGTTCCTCGCGCTCGGCCTGCCGGTGGCCGACCCCGGCCAGGGCGACTCGCTGCGGCTGGAGCACTGGTCGCAGGGCGAGGGTCAGCGCGACCTGACCGCGCTGGCCGCCGACGGCAGGTTCGCGAAGCCGTTCGAGCGCGCGGCCTACTCCTTCTCCGGCGACGGCGACGGGCTACGCGCCGTCCGCATGCTGGCCGCCTCCGACGGCGGCCGGCCGATGCTGGCCGGGTGGGTGCGCAAGGTCGCCGCGCAGTCGACGTCCGCGGGGCTGCCCGAGCTGCCCGACGCGCTGCGGCGGCTGTCCTGGCTGCCGGGCGAGGCCCTGGTCCTGGCCGAGGACGAGGTACGCCAGGCCGCCGCGGCCAACATCTCGCCCGTGCTCGCCCGTACGCTGCGGGCCGGGATCTTCGACGAGCTGGGCTGGCCGGCCTGGGAGGAGGCGGCCGCGACCCTCGTACCGAGGAAGGACGTCGACGACATCGTGGTCGCCGACGCCTGGCCGTACCTGATCGCGGGGGGCTCCCAGCAGGTCCGCGTGCTCGACCACGAGGGCACCGTGCTCACCCACGACCTGCGCGTCCCGCCCAACGACACGTGGGGCGACATCGGCTACCACTACGTCGACGGCGACCTGCTCGTCTACTGGCCGTCCCGCGCCGCCGACAACGCCTTCCGCGGCTACTGGCACACCTCCGCCGACCGCGTCCACGCCATCGACACCCAGGGCGGCAGCACCCGGGGCACGCGCCTGGACTGGTACCGCGGCGACGACCCGGTCACCCTGCCGCTGCCCGGCGGCGGGCGCACCACCGGGTACGGCGTGCTGCACCCCGGCGACACCACCGTGCCCCTCGAACGGTCCGTGATCAGCGACGGCACCTCCTACTGGGTGTGGACCTGGGACGGGTCCGACCACGACACCCTCGGATGGCACGAATACGACCCGGCGAGCGGGCAGCACGGCAGGAAGAGCATGCCCGCCTTCCTCACCGACGTCCCCGCGGGTTCGACGTTCGAGCGGGGCTGGGTGCTGCCCGCCCCGTCCGAGGAGGCGACCCCGGCGGGCGTGCCCGCGGGCGGGCTGTTCGGCTGGCGGGTGACGCGGCTGCCCGACGGCTCGCTGCGCGGCGAGGACACCTCCGGCCGCGCGGTCACCCTCCCGCGCGGAGACCGCTCACCGGTGCGCATCCTGACCTTCCCCGGCGCCGACCGGCACATGACCGTCCTGAAGGGGAGCTACCGGGTCGAGCTCGCCGACGCCGACGGCGTGGTCACCGCCACGGCCAAGACCGACGCCGCGCCCGGCGTGTTCGGGGAGGGCACGATCATCCTGCCGCCGCTGCGCTACTGGCACTGCCTGCGGCCGAGGGACCCCGAGGGGTCCGCCGCCCTGCGCGGGCTCGACCCGGACACCGCCGCGCGGCTGCTGGCCGGGGCCCTTGAGGAGGACCTGCCGGCGCGCATCCGGGAGCTGCTGCCCCAGGTCAGCCACGACGGGCTGGTGGCGGGCATCGCCGGGATCGTCCGGTTCGCCGCCGCGCAGCAGGCCGCGCTGGACGCCGTCGCCACCAGGCTCACCGAGTCCCTGGCCGGCGGACACCGTCGGCAGGCGCCCGTGGGCCCCACGGACCACGAGCTTCAGGAGGCGCTCAGCGGGCTGGCGGTCTCCACCTCCTACTACTGGCGCAACCAGGTCGACGGGGCCTTCCAGCAGATCCAGACGATCCGGGCGCTGGCGGAGCAGGCCCCGGCCGGGGTGGGCCACGTCCACCTCGACCGGCCGGAGCTGCCGTTCGCCAGCCTGGAGTGGGAGCCGCTGCTCGACCACCTGGCCGCGGTGGCCTACCGCACCGGATCGGCGGCCGTCCCCGAGGAGCACCGTGTCGCGCAGGAGCGGCTGCTCCACGCCCTGGCCGAGGCCGGGCTGCCCACGTCGGCCGACCCGTCCCGGTGGCGGCGCGTCACCGCGCACCTGCCCGAGCGGTATGTGAAGAAGCCCGACGGCAGCTGGCGCGACGGGAACTGGCTCGGGGGCCTGCCGCTGGACGGCGGCGCTTTCCTGGCCTTCGTCGAACACGTCGGCGAGGGCGGGACCCGGTGGACCGCGCTGTTCCACGACCCCTCCGGGCGGTTCGAAGCGCCTCAGCCGTACACGCTGAGCGCCTCCGGCCCGGTCGGCGTGGATCGTGCGCAGGGGTGGCTGGAGTCGTTCCGCGCCGAGCTGGCCGAACGCGGTCCCGCGCCCTGGCGGCCGGAGGCGGCCGAGGAGTTCTCCCGGCTCACCGGCGTCTCCCTGACGACGGCCCGGCTGATCGTGGCGGGCCTGCCGTCCGTCGACGGGTACGAGCACTCCTTCCTCACCAAGGAGACCCGCACCCTGATCGGCGTGAAGGTGACCGACGCCGGCACCGCCCGCGACGAGCTGCGCAAGGTCGGCGCCGAGGTCCGGCGGGCGGTCCTCGCCGCGCTGCTGCCCCTGGAGCCCGCCCGGCTCTGGAGCGACGGCCCCGACGTCGCCGCCGCGGCGGCCGTCTGGAACGACAAGGTCGGCCCTCAGACGGCCGTCCCCGAATGGCTGCTCGGCGAGGCGTCCCGCACGGTCAGGACCGGCTGGGACACCGGCCGTGCGCTGCGCGCCCTCATCGACCCGGCCGGCGAGCCGGAGCTCGGCCGCGACCTGGTCTGGACCATCCAGGGCGACCGCGCCAGGCCCGCCGACCCGAACGCCACCGGCTTCACGGCCGACACCCTCCACACGACCATCCTCATGTCGCGCTGGCTCGCGCACCGGCTGCCCGCGGGCGACCCGGTCCGGGCCGCGCTGCCCGGCGCGCTGGCCGCCGTGCGCGCCCGGCTGGCCGGCCCCGACCTGCTGCTCGACCTCGGCCGGTACGTCGACCTGCCCGCCTTCCGCAAGGCGGCCGGCGTGCCCACCGAGACCGGCGAGGGGTACGAAAGGTACGGCGCCGTCCTGATGGCCACCGCGGACGACCGGCCCGCGCCGGCCGTGCGCGTGTCCCTCCTGGACGCGGCCGGTGACGACCCGTACCTGCGGGCCCTCATCGGGTCGGAGGAGCCGTTCCCGGTCATGCTCGCACTGGCGACCATCCGCGACCCGCGCTTCGAGGTCCTGCTGGCCGATCCCGGCGACCCGCTCGCCGGGGAGCGCGGCGCCGACGGCACGTGGTGGCCGCAGGATCCCGGCCGGTCCGTGCCCTCCCTGGTCGTCGAGGTGGCCAAGGAGTACGGGCTGGGCGAGGACGCCGCCGCCGCGTACCTGATGCTGCTGGCCATGCCCGACCCGACCGACCGCAACGTGGCCCGGTGGACCGGCTGGAAGCCGGCCCGGCTCAAGTCGGCCCACGCCGAGCTGGCCGATACCGACCTGGTCGTGCGGGCCACGCGCCAGCGGGCGGGCCGCTCGCTGTTCCTGCCCGGCGGGTGGACGGCGCAGAGCGCGCCGCGGCTGCCGCTGGAGCAGTGGAAGCTGCCGCTGTTCGACCTGACGGGGCACTCCGGCGTGCCGCTCGTGCCCATCGAACCCGCCGCCGACCTGTACGCCAGGGCCTGGGGACGGGTGCGGGACGGGGACGCGCCGCGGTTCGAGGAGCTGAAGGTGAAGCGCGGACGCCGCCGCTGACCCTGCCCGGGGCGCGCCCCCTCCCCGGGGCGCGCCCATCCATTCACCGATCACCCAGAGGACCTCTCTTCTCATGACCTTGACCGAAGATCGCGCTCCCTCGGCCCGGCAGGTGCTGCCCGCCGAGGAGCGCCACGCCGCCGAGCTCGCCTTCCTGGCCGCCCACGACTCCGGCCCCCGCCCGCCCGGCTGGGCGCTGACCCCGCGCGCGGTCGTGACCTTCATCTGCGGCAGCGGCGACGAGCCGCTGGACGGCCGGATGAAGATCGCGCCCAAGTTCGTCGGCGAACGCGCCCTCGTCGAACGCTGCGTCGTCACCCTCGCCGGCGAGCGCGGCCTGCTGCTGGTGGGCGAGCCCGGCACCGCCAAGTCGATGCTCTCGGAGCTGCTGGCCGCCGCCGTGTGCGGCACCAGCGCGCTCACCGTCCAGGGCACCGCCGGCACGACCGAGGACGCCTTCCGCTACGGCTGGAACTACGCCCTGCTCCTCGCCCAGGGCCCCAGCCGGACGGCGCTCGTCGACTCGCCCGTGCTCACCGCCATGCGCTCGGGCCGGGTCGCCCGCGTGGAGGAGATCACCCGCTGCCTGCCCGAGGTCCAGGACGCCCTCGTGTCGATCCTGTCCGACCGGCGGGTCAGCGTACCCGAGCTGGCCGGGAGCGAGGACGGGCAGGTCCCGGCGGCGCCCGGGTTCACCGTCATCGCCACGGCCAACCTGCGCGACCGGGGCGTCTCGGAGATGTCGGCGGCCCTCAAGCGGCGCTTCAACTTCGAGACCGTCGGCCCCATCTCCGACGCCGACGCCGAGGTCTCGCTGGTGCGCCGCCAGGCCACAGCCGTCGTCGAGCGCGCCGGAGCGAGCTTCGGGGTGGACGACGCGGTGCTCGACGCGCTGGTCACCGTCTTCCGCGACCTGCGCTCCGGCCGCTCCGCCGAGGGCTGGGACGTCGAACGCCCCGGCACCGTCATGTCCACGGCCGAGGCCGTGCAGGTGGCGGCCTCGCTGGGGGTGGCGGTGGCGTACCTGCCCACCGGCGACGTGCTGGACCTGGTGCCCGGCCACCTGCTGGGGGTCGTGCGCAAGGACGACCCGGCGGACCACGGGCGGCTGCTGGGCTATTGGGACGGGCCGGTGCGCAGGCGCGCGGAGGACGGGTCGGCGATGTGGCGCCGGCTGTGGGACCTGCGGGAGAACCTCCGTTGACCTCCCAGAACCCCACACCGTCCACCCCGGCCACGGCTCCCGACCCGGGGGCCGTGGCGGGCGCGGCACCCGATCCGGCGGCCATACCGGGCGCGGCACCCGACCCGGCGGCTGCGCCGGGACTGGATCCGCGGGAGGCGGTCGCCGCGCTGGCGGCCTCGTCGCGGCCGTACCTGCTGGGGGTGCGGCACCACAGCCCCGCCCTGGCCGCGGTGCTGCCCGCGCTGCTGGACGCCGCCGACCCCGAGGTGGTCTGCGTAGAGCTGCCGGCGGACTTCCAGCCCTGGCTCGTACACCTGGCCGACCCGGGGACCCACGCCCCGGTGGCGCTCGCGGGGGCGCGGGGCGACGACAGCGGGCTCGGGTTCTACCCGTTCGCCGACTTCTCGCCCGAGCTGGTGGCCATCCGGTGGGCCTGGAAGCGCGGGGCCGAGGTGGTCTGCTGCGACCTCCCGCTGTCCGACCCCGGCTGGCACGCCGCCGCGCAGGCCCCCGTGCACACACCTTCCGGCGGCTCCTCCAGTGCCGACGCGGACCCGCGGGGCGTCTCGTTCGCCGACGGGCTGGCCAGCACCGGCCGCGAGGGCGACGACATGTGGGACCGCGCCGTCGAGGTCCTCGCCCCCGGCTGCGAACCCGAGGCCGTCCGCCGCGCCGCCCTCGGCGTCGGCTGGGCCCTGCGCCGCGACGCCGAGGCCGCGGGCGGGGTGCCCGCGATGGACCTGGCCCGCGAAGCCCACATGCGCCGCGTCCTCGCCACCGCCGCGGCCGATGGTCGTCGCGTCGCGGCGGTGATCGGCTCCTTCCACGCCCCCGCGCTCCCCGTGCCCGCCGACGAGACCGCCTCGCCCGAGGCCGCCGCCCCGCCACCGGGGTCGCCAGCGCCCGTGACCTCGCTCGTGCCGTACGCGTTCGACCTGCTGGACTCCCGGTCCGGCTACCCGGCCGGCATCAGGGACCCGCGCTGGCAGCAGGCGGTGTTCGAGGCCGGGGGCGATCCCGAGAAGGTCCGGGACGGGGCCGCGCGCGCCATCACGGGCCTGTGCCGGGAGCTGCGCTCGGCCGGGCACACAGCGGGGACCGGCGAGGCCGTCGAGACGCTGCGGCTCGCCTGCGACCTGGCCCGCCTGCGCGGGCTGCCCGCGCCCGGACGCGGCGAGCTGCTGGAGGCGGTGACGACCGTGCTCGGCCAGGGCGAACCCCTCGGCCGGGGACGGGCCCTGGCACGGGCGCTGGACACCGTGTTCGTGGGCACCGAGCGGGGCAGGACCTCGCCCGGCACGCCGCGTTCCGGGCTCGGGCCCGCCGTGGAGGCCGATCTCGCCGCCCTGCGCCTGCCGTGTCCCGACAACCCGGAGCCCCGGGAAGTACGGCTCGATCCGCTCCGCTCCGACCTCGACGCCCGCCGCGAGGTCGCCCTGAGGCGCCTGCTCGCCTGCGGCGTCACCTACGGCGAGCCGATCCAGGTGATGGGAACGGGCGACGGCGCCGCGCTCACCACCCGGTGGCGGCTGGCCTGGACCCCCGCGGTCCCGGCCCTGCTGGACCTGGCGGGCGTACGCGGTGTGACCCTCGCCCAGGCCGCGGCCGGGACGCTGCGCGAGACGTACCGCCGCGAATCTGCGGACGGCGGCCCGACCTGCGCGCTCATCCTCGACGGCCTGCGTACCGCCGCCGGCTGCGACCTGCCCGACCTGGTGGCCGACCGCCTCGCCGACGCCGCCGTCGCGCTGCCGGCCACCGCCACGCTCGCCGAGCTGCTCCAGGCCCTCGACCTGCTGGAGGCCCTGCGCCGCCGGCACCTGCCCGGCACCACGCCGGAGGGTCGCGAGCACGCCGCCGAGCTGTCCGGCACCCTCCTGGAGGCCGCGGTACGCGCCCTGCCCGGACTGGCGGGCAGCGACCAGCCGGAGGACGCGGTCGCCCTGGTCGCCCTCGCCTCCCGGGCCGGAGAGGAGCGCCTGGGCCTGCGGATGGACGACGCCCTGGCGGTGCTCGCGCGTACGGCCTCGCCCCTCATGCAGGGCGCGGCCCTGGCCGCCCGGGTGCTGCTGGACCTGGACGGCTCCGCCTCGCTCGGCGACCGGGCGGCCGGCTGGGTCGACACCGCGACCGGCCCCGACGGCCGCCTGCGGCTGAGCAGGCTGCTGACCGGAGTGCTCACGGCCGCCGGCCCGCTGCTCCAGTCGGCCCCCGCGGCGCTCGACCCGCTCATGAACCGGGTGGACGGGCTCACGGACAAGGAGTTCCTGGACCGGCTGCCGGCATTGCGCGGCGGGTTCGACACGCTCAGCCCGGCCGGGCGCACCCGGCTGCTGGCGGTCGTGTCGGAACGGCTCGGCGACCGGCTCGACGTGGCCCTGGAGGCTCCGCCGTCGCTGCTCGCCCTCTGGACCGCCGCCGACACGGCCGGTCTGGACGCCCTGCGAGCGCTCCGGCTGCCCATCCCGGCCCTGACGACCGACCCGTCCACCCCGCAGGAAGCATCCGCGGACGAAGCGCGGATCCCCGCTCAGGCCGAGGTCGCCGACATCAGGCGGAGGCTGCGGCCGGCGGACCGGTGGCGGTTGCTGCTCGGCCGGGAGTCCGAACGGCTGCCGGCGGACGCCCGCTCGTACGCCCGCGCCCTGGACGAGCTGTACGGGGCGGGCCGCGGCGAAGGCGCCAACGACTTCGAACCCGCTCCAGGGGACGCGGGCGGCCGGGAGGCGCCGTTCCCCACGGCACGTGAGTGGTCGGAGGAGCTGGAGTCGCTGTTCGGCGCCGAGGTGCGCGAGGAGGTCCTGGCCCGCGCCGCCGACGCCGGACGCCCCGACGTGCTGACCGAGCTCGACCCCGCCTCCGTCCGCCCGTCGGTGGAGCTGCTGACCTCGGTGCTGTCCCTGGCGGGCGGCCTGCCGGAGCAGCAGGTGGCCAAGCTGCGCCCGCTCGTACGCCGCCTGGTGGACGAGCTGACCCGCGAGCTCGCCACCCGCCTGCGGCCCGCCATGACCGGGGTCGCCACGCCGCGCCCGACCCGCCGCCCCGGCGGCAGGCTGGACCTTCCGCGCACCCTGCGCGCCAACCTGCCGTACACGCGCCGCCTGGACGACGGGAGGCTCGTGGTGGTGCCCGAACGGCCGGTGTTCAGCACGCGGTCCCGCCGGGAGGCCGACTGGCGGCTGATCCTCGTGGTCGACGTGTCCGGCTCCATGGAGGCGTCGGTGGTCTGGTCGGCGCTGACGGCCGCCGTGCTGGCGGGGGTGCCGACGCTGTCCACGCACTTCCTGTCGTTCTCCACGCAGGTGATCGACCTGACCGACCGGGTCGACGACCCGCTGTCCCTCCTGCTGGAGGTACGGGTCGGCGGCGGCACGCACATCGCCGCCGGGCTCGCCCAGGCCCGTACGCTGGTCACGGTCCCGAGCCGCACGCTCGTCGTGGTTGTCAGCGACTTCGAGGAGGGTTACCCGATCGGCGGCCTGCTCGGGGAGGTACGCGCGCTGGCCGGTTCCGGCGTGCACCTGCTGGGCTGCGCCGCGCTGGACGACCAGGGCGTCCCTCGCTACTCGATCCCCATCGCCCAGCAACTCGTCGCGGCCGGGATGCCCGTCGCCGCGCTCAGCCCGCTCGCCCTCGCCCGATGGGTGGGCGACCGCCTCCGCGGAGAACACCGGTGAACCCCTCCACGTCAACCACTCCCGAAACGGTCCCGTCCGGTTCTGCAGGCGGGCCGCTGCCGCCGGTGACGCCGGACGTGGTCGCCGCCGCCGTCGAGGGCCTGACCTCGCGGCTGCGCAAGAAGCTGGACGCCGCGATCGAACAGTACGCCGCCCTGCCCGTCACCGCCGGCGGCGAGGGCGTCCAGGTCACCTGCGGTGAGGACGCGGTCGTCACGCTCTCGCCGGCGCCCTCCGGCGTGATCGACGACGGTGACCAGGTGCGGTGCAGTTGCCTGCTGGCGCCGCGTTGCCTGCATCGCGCCGCCGTGCTAGGCGCCTGCCCGATCGCGGACGCGCTCCCCCATCCGCCCGCCGCCGACGCACAGGCGGCCACCCCTGACGGAACCACGCCGGGCGAGCCCGTGCCCGACGGGGCACCGCCTGGTCAAGCCGGACCCGGTGACGCGGCGACGGCCGGACCGGCACCGGGCGACGAAGCCGACGGGGAAGGGGCCGGGTCCGTTGAAGCGGCGGGCCCCACGGCGGCGCAGGTGGCCGGGTCCGTCGGAGCCGCAGTCCCCACGGCGGCGCAGGTGGCCGCCGCGACCGGGCTGTGGGCCGCCGCCGCGGCCGTGCTCTCGGCCGGGGTGCCCGCCGCCGGCGCCGTCCCCCAGGCCGAGTTGCTGCGGGCCGCGCACACCGCCCGCCTGGCGGGGCTGCCGGGCGCGGAGGCCGCCGCGCTGCGCGTGGTGCGGGGGCTGCGGTCCGCCCGCGCCCGCCACGACGGCCACCGGCTCGCCGACCTGGTCTCCGCCCTGCGCGAGCTGCTGCTCACCGCGGGCCGGCTGGCCGGGGCGGACCCCGACCCGGCCCTGGCAGGCACCGTACGGCGCAACTACGAGCCGGGTGGGAGCCTGAAGGTGTACGGGGTGTTCAGGGAGCCGGTGATCAGCGCCACCGGGTACGGCGGCGTGGTGACGCACCTGGTGGCGGACGACGGCCGCTGGTACTCGGTGGCCGACGTCAAACCGGGCGGATCGGCCCGTGCCCGTGGGGCCGCCACCGCGCCCGTCGCCATCGGCCCCGCCATGCTGAACCATTCCCAGCTGGCCCGCGCCGGGCTGCTGATCGTCGGCGCCACCGTCTCCCCGGACGGGCGTCTCGGGGCGGGCAAGGGCGTACGGGCCACGCCCGTCTCCGGCATGCCGTGGACGGATGGCCCGATGGCGGCCCTGTTCGCCAGGCCGCTGGCGGAGGCGGCGGGCACCCGGCTCTCCGGTCACGCCTGGAGCGAGTCGGACACGGAGGAACGAGCCCGCGAACCGGTCGGCCGCGACCTGGTCATCGTCGGCGCGGCCGGCGACCACGTACTGGCCAGGGAGCTGCTCCCCCGCTCCGACGGGACTCTTCTCGACAGCCCCGGCTACGGTCCGCTGATCCGGCTCGTACCGGCGAGCCACCATCCGGACCTGGCCCACGTCGAGAACCTGCGGCGCCTCGCCTCCCGTCCTGGGCTGGCCGTGCGAGTGGTCGGCCGGGTTGAGCCCGACCGGGTGGCGACGCTGCTGCCGCTGGCGGTCGGCCCGGTCCCGGGCACCGAGGCGACGCTGCGCCTGCCCCCCGAATGGCAGGGGCACGCCGACCTCGGGTACGACCGCCTCCAGGGAGCCCACCTGCCACCCCAGGACGCCTGCCTGCCGCCCCCGGACGGCGACGAGGTGGACCCGGTGGCCGGCGCGCCGCTGTGGCGGGTACGCCGGCTGGTCGAGCTGGCCGTGTCCGGCGGGCGGCGGGCGGTGGCCGAGTCGGCGCGCAACGGCGAGTCGTACGCCCAGCTGCGCAGCGCCGGGTTCCAGGCCGCCGCCGACCTGGTCACCGAGCTCACCGCCGAGGCCGACCGCCGCAGCCGCGACGTCTTCGGGCGGTTGGCGGACACGGGGCCGGATCGGTACGCGTGGGCGTGGGTCGCGGCCTCCACCCACCTCGCCGCCACGGAACGGGCCATGATCCAGGCCTCCTGGCAGCTCGACGACGCCCTCTGATGACGCCCCCCGCGAGGCGCGCTTCGCGGGGGGCAGCGGGGCTTCCACGGGCGGGACCGACCTCGTCGCGACGCCCCGGCCACCTACGACGGCATGATCCCGTCCGAGGGAGCCGGGACGAGGGCGGTCCACTCGCGGATGGCCCCGGCGACCTCGTCCGGGTGGGTCAGCTGGAGGTGGTGGCCCGCGCCGGCGACGACCGTCACCGTGGCCCGTGGCAGCGCGTCCAGCAGCCTGCGCCCCTCCTCCGTGAGCGGGTCGTCGGCTCCCACGACGACGTGCACGCTCCCCTCGTACCGCCGCAGCCTGGCCCGCAGGTCCTCGCGCCACCTCTCCCGCCCGGCCTCGGCCAGCAGCCGGGCGACGTTGGCGGCGACGGGGCCGCGGCGCAGGTCCGCGACGCTGGACCCGAGCGCCTTCGCGTACGTCACGTCCCCGGTGAGCCGCTCCGCCAGGGCCTCGGGGCCGACCCTGCGCAGATACCACCGGCTGAGCGCGGCCCACCGCGCGGCGGCACCGGCGGGCGGCTGGAGGAAGAACGGCGACACCAGCGTGAGCCGGTCCACCAGGCCGGGGTGGGCGAGCGCGGCCTCCAGGGCGGCCGCCGCGCCCACGGAGTGGCCCACCAGGTGGCGGGCGCCGGTCTCGGCCACGAGCGCGGCCGGCCAGCGGGACCAGTCGCCGCGCCGTCCGGCGCTCATCCCCAGTCCGGGCAGGTCCACGGCGCGGGCCTGGCCCAGCGCCGCGGCGACCGGCGCCCAGGTGTCGGCGTTCACCGGCAGGCCGGGCAGCACCACGGTGGGCGCGTCCGGGTCGCCGAGTTCGAAGGTGCGGACGCCGCCGGGCGCGGTGAACCGCCGCCGGCCGGCGGGAGCGTCCCCGAACCGGTGGGCCGCCAGGTGGTCGGCCCAGCGGAGGATGGACGCGGTGACGTCCGGCATGGCGAGGCCGTGCCGGGCGGCGAAGGCGTCCGCCGGGCCCGTGGGGTAGCGGTCGGCCGACAGGAACGTCAGGGTCTCCGGATCGGCCTTGGTGAGCCATCGGGGCAGGACCCTCAGGACGGGCACGGGGATCCGCGCGCCCGGCGCCCTGACCCGATAGTGCTCCGCGACGCGGGCGAGCAGGTCGGGCAGCGCGGGCGTGGCGTCGTCGAGCACCCAGTACGCGGCCCGTTCGGCGGCCTCGTCCAGCGGGAGCAGGGTCATGAACCGGGCGAGGTGGTCGACCGTGACCACGGGGACGAAGGTCGCGGCGTTCCCCGGCAGCGCCGGCATGGTGCCCTGCCAGATCTCCTTCACGTTCGCCGCGAGGCCCAGTTGCTGGTCCGACTCGCCGGTGACGCTGTCACCGATCACGCTGGACGGGTTGACCACGGACCAGGGGACGCCCAACTGGTCCGCGGTGGCCTGGAGCACCGCGTCCGCCTCGACCTTGGACGCCTCGTACGCGCCCAGAGCCTCGTACGTCTCCCGCCGCCGCGCCTCGCTCCAGGGCTCCGGGTCCTGCCCGCCCACCCGGTACCCGGAGACGTGCACGAGGCGGCTCAGGTTCGGCAGGCGCGCCGCGAAGGCGACGATCGCGCGCACGCTGTCGACGTTGGCGTGGCGGGCCTCGTCCGCCGGCATCCCGAACCGGTAGGCGCCGGCGCAGTTGTAGATCTCGGTGACGTCCGTGGCGTCGCCGTGGATCAGCGACGGCGTCTCGAAGTCGGCGCGGAGGTCGGCCGGAGCCTGGCCGTGCCCGTGCCGCTCCAGCCACAGGACGAGCCGCCGGTACGACTCGGGGCTCCGGTTGGCCGTGCTCACCCGTACGCCGGCCTGGCCGAGCGCAAGGATCAGGTGCCGGCCGATGAGCCCCGTCGCCCCGAACACCAGGGCGTGCCGGCTCATCACAGCGCCTCCCCGGCCAGGAGCACGGCGATGACGTCGGCGGCGCAGCGCAGCGGCTCCACCGACCGCTGGGCACGTGACATGATCATCGCCCCCTCGACCGTGCTGACCACGGCCGTCGCCAGCGTGCGCGCGGCGGCGGCCGGACGGCCCTGGGCGACGAGGTACTCGGCCATGGGGTCGATCCAGGAGCCGAACGCGTCCGCGCACGCCTCCCGCAGCCGCTCGCTCTGCGCGCCCATCTCCAGCGTGACCACCGAGACCGGGCAGCCGAGCTGGAAGTCGCTGTCGGTGAGCAGGCCGCCCAGCACGTCGATCACGCGGCGGACCACGTCGCCCGGGCTCCCCGGCTCCCTCGCCGAGTCGGCCACGAGGGCGCGGAAGCGCTCGGCCGCGAGCGCGACGGCCTTCTCGCCGAGCGCCTCCTTCCCCTCGGGGAAATGGAAGTACAACGATCCCTTGGGGGCGCGGGCGTGCTCCACCACGGTGTTGAGACCCGTGCCGCTGTAACCGCGGGCCTGGATCAGTTCGAGCATCGATTCCACCAGCCGTGCACTGGTTTGCGCGCCTTTGGTTCCTGCCATGCGGAAAATATAGACCGGTCTACCTATTTTTCCAACTATATGGTGATGACGACCTTCCCCCGGGCGTGGCCCTTCTCTAGGTAGCGGACGGCTTCGGGCAGTTCCTTGAGCGGATACGTCCGGTCGATGACCGGCGTGATCTTCCCGGCTTCGGCGAAGTCCCGCAGGACTTCGAGATCCTCGCTGCTCGTCCGCGACAGGATGGGCGCCAGCCGCTGGCTCACGACCATGGAGAGCGCCATCAGCTTGAGCGGACCGGTGAAGGGCCCCAGCCACAGCCCCTTGACCGGCCCCCCGACGGCCACCAGCACCCCCTTCGGGGCCAGCACGCGCCTGATCGCGGACAGCGGGTGGTTTCCGACCATGTCGATCATCGCGTCGTAGCGCCGCCCGGCCCGGGTGACGTCGTCCCGGGTGTAGTCCACGACGTGGTCGGCGCCGATCGAGCGGACCATCTCCACGTTCCCGGTGCTGCACACGCCGGTGACCTCGGCCCCGTACGCCTTGGCGAGCTGGACCGCGAACGTGCCCACGCCGCCCCCGGCGCCGTTGACGAGGACCCGCTGCCCGGCCCGC
This sequence comes from Nonomuraea sp. NPDC005650, assembly GCF_040605375.1. NCBI lineage: Bacteria > Bacillati > Actinomycetota > Actinomycetes > Streptosporangiales > Streptosporangiaceae > Nonomuraea > Nonomuraea sp. NPDC005650. The sequence goes on along the minus strand of NZ_JBEXCR010000016.1, from coordinate 243,014 downwards.
ACGCGCGCCTTGTCCCGCAGCGCCTGCAGGGCGCTGAGCCCGGCCACCGGAATGGCGGCGGCCTCCTCGAAGGTCAGGTTGACCGGCTTCTTCAGGAGCATCGCGTCCTGGTGGAAGCAGGCGTACTCGGCGAACGCCGCGCTGCGCGCCTCCGTCATCGCCCGGCCGCCGAACACCTCGTCCCCCGGCCGGAGCCTGGTGACGTTCCTGCCCACCGCTTCGACGCACCCCGCCAGGTCGGCGCCCATGCCGATGGGCTTGGGCCGTGACAGGCCGCTCATCGAGCGGACCACGTACGGCGTGCCCCTCATGAAGTGGAAGTCGAGCGGGTTGACGGCGGCCGCCTTCACACAGACGAGGACGTCGTCGTCGCCGACGGCGGGCGGGTCGACGTCGTGGAGTTCGAGGACGTCGGGCGAGCCGTACCGGTCATAGCGGATTGCCTTCATGGTGCCCCCTTGGACGAGTTGCCGGCCGGACGCGCCGCGCGGCCGCGTCGCTGGTCAGCGTAGGCAGCCGCCACCGAGCGCCGATATCACGGAAATTCGTGATTTGGGGGGCCAATCGATCCGCCGCCGGGAGTAGTGTCCAGATCAACGATGGCCAGACCGCCGCGCCGCTCGGGCAACCTGCCGGCCGAAGCGACCAGCTTCATCGGCCGCCGCCACGAGCTGGCAGAAGTCAGGAAGAAGCTCACCGGGGCCCGGCTGGTCAGCCTCGTCGGGCCGGGCGGCGTGGGCAAGACGCGCCTCGCGGTGCGGATGGCGTCCGACCTCGGGCGCGGGTTCCCCGGCGGCGCGTGGCTGGTCGAGCTGGCCGAGGTCCGGGATCCGGCGCGGGTCGGCGACACCGTGCTGGCGACCCTGGACCTGCGCGACCAGGCGGCGGCCGATCCCCTGGCCCGGCTGCTGGCCCACCTGCGCGACAAGCGGCTGCTGATCGTGCTGGACAACTGCGAGCACCTGCTCGAAGCGGCCTCCCGGCTCGTGACCGAGATCATGAAAGCCGCGCCGGGCGTGAGCGTGCTGGCCACCAGCCGGGAGCCGCTGTCGGCGCCGGGCGAGCACGTGGTGCCCGTGCCGCCGCTCCGGTTGCCCGTGGCCGGGCCCCTCGCGCAGGTCCGGCAGAACGAGGCGGTCACGCTCTTCGTGGAACGGGCCGCGGCCGGATCGGGCGCCTTCGAGCTGACGGCCGCGAACCAGGCGGCCGTGGCCGATCTGTGCCACCGGCTCGACGGCCTGCCGCTGGCGATCGAGCTGGCCGCCGTCAGGACGCGGGTCCTCACCGCCGAGCAGATCCTCGACCGGCTGTCCGACCGGTTCGGCCTGCTCACCGGCGGGGTACGGGCCGCGCTGCCGCGCCATCGGACGCTGCGCACCACCATCGACTGGAGCCACGACCTGCTGACGGCGGGCGAGCAGGCGCTGCTGAGGCGGCTGTCCGTGTTCGCCGGCAGGTTCACCGTCGAGGACGTCGAGTCGGTCTGCGCGTGGGACGACGTGCCGGCCGGGCTGGCGCTGGACCTGATGTCGTCGCTCGTCGAGAAGTCCCTGGTGACGAAGGAGGACGCCGGCGCCCTGGCCTGCTACCGGCTGCACGAGACGATGCGCGAGTACGCCTGGCTCAAGCTGCGCGCGGCCGGCGAGGAGGAGGCCGTCGAGCGGCGCTGCTCCGGCTACTTCCGGTCGCGGTGCCGGCGGTCCGCGGCCGAGTCCCGGTTCCGGCTCGTCGAGTGGCTGGCGTGGATGGACCTGGAGATCGACAACATCCGGTCGGTCCTCAGGCGCTGCCTGGCCCAGGGGGACCGGTCCGGCGGGCTCGCCCTCGCCTGCTCCCTCGGCTGGTACTGGATGACGCGGGCCACGAGCGAGGGCGTCCGATGGCTCGACGAGCTGCTCGCGCCCGGCGTCGGCGACCCCAGGACCGGGGCGTGGGCGTACTACCTGCGCGGGTTCCTGGCCGTGCTGCAGTCAGATCCGGCCGCCGCCCGCCCCGCGCTCGAACGGGCGGTGACGGCCGCCCGGGAGGCGGACCTGCGCAGCCTGCTGTCGCAGTCGCTCTCCCTCGCCGCGATCGCCGCGAACATGGCCGGCGATCACCCCTCCACCAGGCGCCTGTCCGAGGAGGCCCACGCCGTCGCGGCGGACCTCGACGACCTGCCTGCCACGCTCATGGCGCTGCAGTCGCGAGCGCTGAACGGCCTGGCCGACGGCGATCTCGACGACGTCAGGGCCGCGGCTTCGCAGGGCGTGCGGATCAGCCGGGAGCTCGGCGACCTCTACAGCCTCGGCATGATGCTGCTGAACCTCGGCTCGGCCCTGCTGATGGCCGGCGCGCTCGACGAGTCGAAGCCGCTGCTCGCGGAGGCGCTGCCGATCGCCCACCGGATCGACGACCGGGTGGCGCAGTACTGCCTGCTCGACGCCCTGGGCTGCCACGCGGCGGCCTCCGGACAGGCGCAGGTCGCGGCGCGGCTGCTCGGAGCGGCGGAGACGGTGCGCGCGGGCGCCGGCGCGAGCCTCCAGCCGTACCTGACCCGGATGGTCGGCCGGGCCGAGGAGTCGGTGACGGCGGCGCTCGGCGCGACCGGGTTCGCGGCCGGGTACGAGGCCGGCCGGCTCCTGAGCCGGGACGCCGCGATCAGGCTGGCGCTCGGCGAGCCGGCTCCCCCCGCCCGCTCCGCCCCCGCCCCCGCCGACGCGGGGCCGCTCGGGAAGCGGGAGGCGGAGGTCGCCAGGCTGGTCGCCGACGGGCTGAGCAACAAGCGGATCGCGGCCCGGCTGTTCATCTCCGAGCACACCGTCGACAGCCACGTCCGCAACATCCTGAACAAGCTCGGCTTCAACTCGCGGACGCAGATCGCGGCCTGGATGGCGTCGTCCGGTCAGGCGGACCCACGCAGCAGCGCGGCCAGCGGGTCCGCCGTCTTCGACTCCGGGTCGTCGGACACCGTGTAGACCCGTCCGGGACCGTCGCCGACGGTGATCCGGTAGATCATCAGGTCGGCGCCGATCTCCCCGGACCCGCCCTCAGCCGTGGCGGCGTCGATCGCCGACAGCGCCTCGTACACCTTGGCGGCCTCCTGCTCGGGGAGGTCGTCGGTGTCGTACTCGGTGACGGTCTCCTCGATGCCGGCGAAGCCGCCGGTTCTCTCGATCTTCACACGCATGTCTGACTCGCCGGGCTCGTAGTTACTTGAACGCCTTCTTGAGGACGCTCAGTTGCGAGGCGAGGATGTCGTCGTCCGTCAGCTCGCCCTTGGTCGTCAGCTTGTCATGGGCGATCACCTGGAACTCCGGCATCTGCATCGTGCCGCAGCAGGTCGAGCGGTCCTGCACGGCGCGCAGGCTGGCCGACGAGGTGTCGGCGGGCTTGACGTTGGTGATGTCCTTCGCGGTCTTGCCGTCGCCGGTGTAGTCGGCGTTCATCAGGTCCATCTCGCCGGAGAGCATCTCGGAGAACGGCGTCGGCGACGTCACCACCTCGCGGAAGGCGAAGCGGTTGCGGATGAAGGTGCGGTAGATGTTGGGGTCGCCCTGGGCGGCCGAGACCTGCAGCATCTGGTTGACGACGTCGGTGTAGGTGGCCTTGGTCGCGGGCGCCTTCACGATCGCCTGGAACAGCAGGTGGCACAGGTTGTTCGCGACCTCCATGAGGATCACGGTGGGGCTCTTGGTCGCGCCCTGCCTGGTGCGCTCGAACGCGTAGATGTCGGCGAGCACGTCGTAGACGCCGCCGGTGAACACCTGCGAGATCGCGTGCACCTCGTTGCTGACCTCGCTCAGCTTGAGGTCGTTGTCGGCGTTGCGCAGGCCGAACGGGCGGCCGAGCGCCTGCCCGAACTGCTCGGCCAGGGCCGACAGGAACGACTTGGCGTGCAGGTTGGCCTTGGTGAGCGCGACGAGCGCCTCGGCCTGGTCCGGCTGCGCCAGCGTCAGGAAGACGGCGGTCAGGTCGCCGAACGACTCGTGCAGGCCGCCCGTCTGCGGCGGGTTGTCCGCGGCGAGCCAGCCGGGCTTGAGCCCGTCGAGGATCGCGTGACCGGCCTCGTGCGCGACGATGTCCAGCGAGCGGCAGGTGAAGACCTGCTGCGTGGTGCCGGTCGGGGTGAAGAAGAGGAACTTCAGCGCCTTGGCCGCCCTGCTGTAGAAGGCGTTGGCCCCGACGGCGGCGCGCGGGAAGACGGTGAGCCGGTCGAGGTTGCCGCCGGTGTTCCACGCGAACGGGATGGGCGTGCCGCCGTTGTGGCGCTCGTACATCGTCAGCGTCTCCCGGACGACCGCGTACGCGTGCGCGCAGTCGAACTCCGGCGAGTTGGGGACGAAGATGAAGTCGCCGTTGACGCTCCGCGCCACCGGCGTGGTGCCCGACAGCTCGGTGGTGAGCCGGGCGTCGGTGGGCCCGTTGAGCACCGGGCTGGGGATGAAGATCGGCCGGACGCCCAGCTCGGCGACGGTAGGGTCCTGCTTGTAGATGAGGATCCGGGGCCCGACGATCGGCGGGATCGGAACGGGGACCGGCGCCGGGGCCGTGCGCTGCGTGGGTGCAGGTTCCACCGTGAACGGCGGCTGGAGCAGCTGCTTCGTCGTGTCCGTTACGGCCGTTCCCGCGACCTCGCGGTACCCGGGGACGCTCTTCTCCCTGATTTCCTGAATGATCATCTGACTGTTCACTCCCCCGTGCTCTCGGGCGCGGCGACAATTTTGACGCGCCTTTCGAGTCCTGCCCGGAGTCGGATAATCACGTGCACATGGGACATAAAAGGTTCGATCGGACATTTCACAGCCGCTCCCGCCGCCGCCCGGCTATGGTGTCCGCAGCGTGGGCGGCACGATCTTCTCGTACGCGGGAAGGTGCTTGACCAGCCCGGTCGCGCGGTGGAAGGCGATGGCCGTGTCGAAGGAGGCCCGCGTGAAGCCGATGCTCTCCGGGATCTCGGCACGCATGAGACCCGGCAGCTCGGTCAGCGCCTTCGGGTCGATGCCCTTGAGGTAGACGGTCAGCAGCCGGGTGATCTCGGCGGGATCGGCCTCGTGGATGAAGCGCTGGGCGCGTTCGAGCGCGCTCTGGAAGGCGGCGACCTCCTTGGGCTTCTTGTCGATGATCCGCTGGGTGGTGAAGACGACGCCGTGCGCGGTCCGTTCGAGTCCGGGCACGTCACCGGCGGCGGGCGAGATGTAACGGGTGCCGATGCCGGCGGCGGCCGCCTGCTGGGCGATCGGCTGGAAGAAGGCGAGGGCGTCCACCCGCCCCGCCTTGAGCGCGCCCAGCGCCGAGGCCGCGGTGCTGCCGAGGTTGACCAGCTCGCAGTCGGTGGCGGAGCTCATGCCGACCTTGGCGAACAGGTAGGTGACCAGCGCCTCGGTCCCGCTGCCCGGCCCGGTGATGCCGATCTTCTTGCCGCGCAGGGCGTGGATGCGCCGGTCGAGCGGGTCGGTGGCGGCGGCGCCGGCGAAGGACGAGCCGACCACCACGTCGACGTAGTAGCGGTCCACCAGGTTGGCCACCAGCCGGCCCTTGTCGTCGATCCGGGCGAGGTTGAGCGCGTCGGTCAGCACGCCCGCTCCCAGGTCGATGCTGCCCGACTTGAGGGCCGCCGCGACCTTGGCGCCGGTGCCGAGCCTGGGCCGCTCGCCGAGCTTGACCCCGGCCTGGGCGAAGTATCCCTTCTGCTCGGCCACGAAGAGCGGGAAGAACGCGATCGAGTTGCTGATCTGGCCGACGTTCAGCACGCCGGGCGGCGTCGTCGAGCTGCGTTGCGCGCAGCCGGTCACGGCCAGGACGAGGGCGGCCAGGATCGGCAGGACGGCGCGCCTCACCGGTCGGCCCCCATCGGCTTCCAGCGCCCGGCCCGGCGGTCGAGCAGCCCGACGACGAGGTTGAGCAGGGCCGCGATCACGCTCAGGACCGCCAGCGTGGCGAACACCCCCGCGGTGTCGAACTGCGCGGCGGCGTCGTTGATCAGGTAGCCGAGCCCGCGGTTGGAGGCCACCAGCTCACCGATCACCGCTCCGATGAGCGCGTACGGGATGGCCACCTTGAGCCCGGTGAGCAGCCCGGTCATGGACGACGGCACGACCACCTTGATCATGATGTCTCTCCGTCCGCCGCCCATCAGGCGTACGGCGTCGATCAGGCCGCGGTCGACCTCGCGCACGCCCGCGGCCGTGTTGAGGAAGACGAGGAAGAACACCGTCGCGGCGGCCAGCAGCACCTTCATGTGCATGCCGATGCCGAACCAGACGATGAACAGCGGGGCCAGGGCCACCTTGGGGATCGCGTACAGGGCCATGACGAACGGGTCGAGCACCCGGTAGAGGGCGGGCGCCGAGGCGAGCAGGAAGCCGGTCACCGCGCCGGCCACGGCGCCGACCACGAAGCCGTAGACGATCTCCTGGACGGTGATCCAGGTGTTGGACCACAGTGTCCCGTCCTGCTGCCACTGCACGAGGCGGGTCCAGATGTCGCTCGGCCGGCTGGTGAAGGTGATGTCGAACCACCGGTCCGCGGCCAGCTCCCACCCGACCAGCAGCGCCGCCACCAACAGCGCCCGCAGCGACCACACGGTCACGGCGCCGCCGTGCCTGCTCCACCAGCTCCGGTCGAGGTTCACGGTGTGGATGGCGGTCATCGCGCTCCCTCCCGCAGGGCCCCGGTCAGCTCGCGGTGCAGGGCGACGAAGTCGGGGTCCACGCGTAGCTCGTCGGCGTCTCTGGGTCTGGGCAGGTCGATCGGCCGGTCGAGCACGATGCGGCCGATCCGGCCGAGCACGACGACCCTGTCGCCGAGCAACAGCGCCTCCTCGATGTCGTGGGTCACGAACACCACCGTCTGCCCGCTCTCCCCCCACAGCCGCAGCAGCTCCGCCTGCAGGTCGCCGCGCAGCTGGGCGTCGAGCGCGCCGAACGGCTCGTCCATGAGCAGCGTCTCCGGGTCGCCGGCGAGCATCCTGGCCAGGCTGACCCGGCGGCGCATCCCGCCGGACAACTCGCGCGGGTAGTGCCGTTCGAACCCGTCGAGGCCGACCCTCTTGATCAGCTCCGCCGCGCGTTCCCTGCGGAGCCGGGCGGGCACGCCGCCGATCTCCAGGGGGAGCTCGACGTTGCGGTGCACGTCCCGCCACGGCATCAGCGTGTCGGACTGGGTGAGGTAGCCCAGCTCCGTACGCGGGCCGGAGATCGGCTCGCCCCGGTACGCGACCGAGCCCGCGGTCGGCGCGGTGAGCCCGGCGAGCAGGTTGAGCATCGTCGATTTGCCGCAGCCGCTGCGGCCGAGCACGGTGACGAAGCTGCCCTCCGCGATCTCCAGGTCGAAGTCGCGCAGGGCCACGATGCCGACGTCACCCTTGGCGAACTGCTTGCCGAGCCCGCTCGCCTTGATCACCGGGGCGCTCATTCGGCACCCGCCAGCCGCCGGGGGTTGCCGACCGCCATGGTCCGGACGTCCTCCTCGGTGAAGCCCTCGGCGAGCAGCCGGTCGGCCAGCAGGGCCAGGCCGTCCTCCACGGGCGGGTTGAACGGCTGGCCGAGGTCGCTGGAGAGCACCGAGTGCGCGGGGCCCACGGCGTCGATGTGCTCGAACCAGGTCTCCCAGGAGACCTTGCCGGAGTGGGGCGTGGTGAAGCAGCGTTCGAGCAGGGCGCCCTTGGCCGCGAGCGCCCGCTGCCGGTCGATCGCGACCCGCTGCGAGGTGAACTCCGGGTGCGTGATCACGATGCGGCGGACGCCCTCCTCCGCGGCCGCGTCCACCACGGCGTCGATCTCGTCCGCGCTCAGGTGGCCGGTGGCGAGCGTCATGTCGTGTCCGGCGACGACCCGCAGCACCTGCCGGGTCCGCTCCAGCACGCCGCCGGGCCCCACGACGTCCACCGGCTCGGCCGCCATCCCCGCCGCCCGCAGCTCGTCCTGCAGCCGGGCCCACATGGGCGGCGTGGCCCCCTCGGGGTCGGTGGCGGCGCAGGCCCGCTGGTTGGCGCTGTCCACCGTGGGCAGCCACACCACCTGCGCGCCCCCGCGGGCGGCGATCTCGACGGCGACGGGGTTCAGGCCGCCCACGGACGCGTTCAGGGTGATCGCCCCGACCGCGCCGAACCCGGGCACCGCCGCCCGCACCACCGCGGCCCGCTCCGCCGTGGGGACGTAGTGCGACTTGAGCACGAACCCGGCCAGCCCCACCTCCGCGAAGCGCCCCGCCAGGGTGAGGTCGTCTATCCGCCTGCGCATCACATCGGGTGCCACGTGGATGTGGATGTCGTAGGCGCCCGCGACGAGCCCACGGGCTCGGGCGGAAGGCTTGGGATGGTCCGCCATACGTGGTCCCCCAACGTCGTTCGTCATCTTGGGAAACAGATTGTTTACAATATCGACGACAACCGTCAAGAGTCTGCCCAGACGTGCTTCCTTGCTGTCGGCGATCACGCGATTGTCAACGATTTTGTGCACTTGATTTGCGCCACCTGCGAATCGACACCCCGGACCGACCGTCTCGCTATGACATGACCGCCACACCTTGCCGACCACGGGTCCAGATCTTGTAACCGCCAGGCGGGCGCGCTGCGTGTCGGATCTGTTACACCCTGTGATGGAGCTGGCCTGGAAGCCCCTCCAGGCTGCACCGACACGAGGAGAACCCGTAATGAAGTCGACGACACGCGGCATGCGCATCGCATCGGTTACCGGCAGCGTCGCCCTCGCCATCCTGGCTTGCGCCGCCCCGGCCACGGCGGCTCCGGCCACCGCCGGATCGGCCAGGGCGGGCGACATCTGCCTCTACTCCGGGCGGGACTACTCCGGCTCGTCGTGGTGCTGGAACCCGGGCAACGGTTACGTGGACGTCCCACCGGCCCTGCACGACAACGTGGGCTCGTTCATGGCGCACGCCGACGGATGCTTCATCAACTGGATCAGCGTCCCCGACCGCAAGGAGACGCGCGTCGTCCGGGACGGCGACTACCGCAAGGTGTACAAGAACGACTTCGGCGGCAAGATCGACGCCGTGGCGCCCCGCTGCTGAGGCCCTGAGCCGGGTCACGAGCCCCGGACGCACGCGGCGCGACGGGCCCGCGACTCACCTGGGGCCAGGCCGGCACGGCGGTCACCGACCGGCGGCCTGGCCCCGCCGCCGACAGCGCCCGCTGTCGCCGCACCCACCGCCCACCTCCCGCCGGATCGGCAGCCCCTGTCGCCTATAACGTCGGCTATCCGGGAACGCACGGGGGTGCCAAAGGCCGACATTTGCCGACCGTGTAGGTTATAACCGTCAGCGACAAGACGGGACGGCGATGGGCGAATCAGCGGCCGAGCTCTACACGACGAAGGCGGACTACGCCTACCTGCGCGTCAAGGAGCTGATCCTGTCCGGGAAGCTGGCCCCCGGCTCCGTCATCGCGCAGGCGCAGCTGGCCCGCGACATCGGCATCAGCACCACACCCCTGCGCGAGGCGCTGCGCCGGCTCAAGAGCGAAGGGTTGGTCGAGCTCGACGCCCACCGCGACGCCCGCGTCGCGGCCCTGGCCGCCGAGGAGGCCCGCGACCTGCTCGAACTACGCCGCTCCCTCGACCCCCTGGCGGTCGCGCTGGCGGCCGAGCGCCGTACCAAGGCCGACATCGCCGCCATGCGCGCCGCCCACGAGGGCCTCGAACCCCTGCCCGGCAACCCCGCCTACGAGCAGTTGGTCGCCCACCGCAAGTTCCACGCCGCCCTCTACTCCGCCTCCCACAACGACCTGCTCATCCGGACCCTCGACAGCCTGTGGGACAAGGCCGACCGCTACCGCCGCCTCGCCCTGGAGGTCGAGCGCGGCCAGGCGGCCCGCGACCGCAAGGCCGCCGAGCACGAGGCCCTGCTGGAGTACGTGATCGCCGGCGACGCCGACTCCGCCGCCGCCGTCATGCGCGAGCACATCGACACCAGCCTCGGCGCCCAGGCCGCCTGGCGGCTGCGCAAACACCCGAACCCGGCGGACCAGGACGGGGTAGATGCCTGAAGCCTGGCATCGGCACGCGGTCCTGCTCGCCCACTCCACCGGCACCCAGGTGATCACCTTCGTGCTGCGGCCCACCATGTCGTACCGCGCGATCGAGCTCGACGTGCCCACGGCCTGGCTCGGCGTGCTCGGCGCCAGCTTCGCCATCGCGCCGCTGCTGCTGGCCCTGCCCGCCGGCCACGCCGCCGACCGGTTCGGCGAGCGCCGCATGGCCGTGGCGGGCGCGCTCCTGCTCATCGCCTCCGCCGTCGCGTTCACCATGTTCGGCCACACCGTCGCCGGCCTGGTCGCGGCCGGGGTCCTGCTCGGCACCGGCCATCTGGGCAGCGTCATCGCCCAGCAGGCGCTGGTCGCCAACACCACCGAGCACGGCCGCCACGACACCGCCTTCGGCCACTACACCTTTGCCGCGTCCCTCGGCCAGGCCGCCGGCCCGCTCCTGATCGCCGTGCTCGGCGGCGACGGCTCCATCCCCGACACCGGCAGCATCTTCGCCTGGTCCTGCGGCCTGGGCGTGCTCGTCCTGGCGCTGTCCGTGCTGCTCCCGGCGAGCGGCCAGGCCGGCCGGAGCCGGGCCGAGGGCGGGGACCTGCGCTCGCTGCTGCGCCTGCCCGGCCTCGCGCACGCCCTGCTGACCAGCTGCGTGGTGCTGGCCGCGGTGGACATCACGCTGGCGTACCTGCCCGCGCTCGGCACCGAGCAGGGCCTGACCGCGAGCGCCGTGGGCCTGCTGCTGACCGTTCGCGGCGTGGCCTCCATGGCCTCGCGCTTCTTCCTCGGCCACCTCGCCCGCCTCGTCGGCCGGCGCAGGCTGCTGGTCGCCAGCACCCTCGCCGCGGCCGTCGCCATGGTGCTGACGCCCGTGCCCATGCCGCTCTGGGCGCTGGCCGCCCTGCTGCTGGTGGCGGGGTTCGGGCTGGGCGTGGGGCAGCCGCTGACCATGTCGTGGCTGGCCGAGTCCGCCCCCGCCGGGATGCGCGGCCGGGCCATGTCCCTGCGCCTGGTCGGCAACCGTACCGGCCAGCTGGTCATCCCCGGCGCGGCCGGTCTCGTCGCCGCCGGGCTCGGCGCCGGCGGCGTGCTCCTCGTCACCGCGCTCAGCCTCGGCTGGGCCGGTGTGGCCGCCCGGCGGCTTCCCGTCGATCCCTAGGAAGGTTCCACCATGACCGTTGTCACCGCAGACCTGTACGACGAGCGCGGCGACGAGCTCGACTCCTGCGACCTGCAGCTGCGCCAGTACGGCGGGCGCCGCGCCTTCAGCGGCACCGTCGTCACCGTCCGGTGCCACGAGGACAACGTCCTGCTCAAGTCCGTCCTGTCCGAGCCCGGTGCGGGCCGGGTCCTGGTGGTGGACGGCGGGGGCTCCCTGCACGCCGCCCTCATGGGTGACGTCATCGCCGGCATGGCGGTCGCCAACGGCTGGGCGGGCGTGGTCATCAACGGCGCCGTACGCGACGTCGCCGCCCTGCGCGAGCTCGACCTGGGCGTCAAGGCCATCGGCTCCAACCCCCGCAAGAGCGCCAAGAACGGCGGGGGCGAGCGCGACGTGCCCGTCACCTTCGGCGGCGCCGCCTTCCGCCCCGGCGCCGAGCTGTTCAGCGACGACGACGGGATCCTGGTCACGCGCGGGTAGCGCGTTCCTGCGGGGTGAGGGATCTTGCGCCGATCGGCCGCCATGGTCGAGCCTTTCCCTCATGACCTTGGACGCGGAGACGTCGGCCGCCATCGAGGCGCACCGTTGCGTCGCTCCTGGCGCCGGCGGCGGGCCGTGGCGGTGCAGTGGCTGCGGGCAGTTGTGGGAGCCGCTGCCCCCGCCACCGGTGCCGCGCCCCGAGCGTGACGCCGACGCCCCCAACCGCAGGTCCGGCATGGCCGCCGGCGCCTCGATGGGGGCGCTGTGCCTGGCGTCCATCGCGGCCTCGAAGCTCCTCGCCGTCGCGTGGTGCGCGGCCGCCGTGCTGGGGCTCGTCTGGTCGTACCGGTGGGAGCGAAGCCGCTGAGACCCGGGTCAGGGACCTTCGACGGGCAGGAGGGGGCCGGTGAGGGGTTCGTTCCTGTCGCAGGTCAGCTCGCCGTCCCGCACCCGCAGCCGGGCGGCCTGGACCGACGAGCGGCGGCCGCCGCCGGGGTGGGTGAAGTAGAAGATCACCGCCTCCTCCCCCGTCACCACGACGTCCGCGTGGTGGCCGAACCCGTCGTCGTCGGGGCGCGTGCCCGGCTCGTCGAGGATGAGGCCCCGCGGCTCCCAGACGTCGAGGTCGTCCGAGGTCAGCACCCGCTGGCCGTGCCACTCGTCGACGATCATCCAGTGCCGGCCTCCGAGCGTGAACACGTTGGGGCCCTCGTGCGCGGAGATCGTCACGGCGGGCCCGCGGACCTGCCAATGGTAAAGGTCGGGGCTGTCGGCGGCCCAGGTGTGCGAGCCGTCGGCCTCGTCCTTGTACCAGAGCCGGTGGCCGCCGCCGGGCAGCGGGGCCACGCAGGCGTCGATCACGTACGGGGAGGACAGGCCGAGGGTGGACCGGAAGGTCCAGCGTACGAGGTCGGGGCTGGTGTAGTGGCGGAGGTGGCGCTCGTGCCCCGGCCACGCGCTGGGGACGCCGCGGATGACGCTGACGTACATGTGGTACGTCTCGCCGTCGTCGACGATCTCCGGCGCCCAGTACGTGTGCCGCCCCCACTCGGTGTCGAGCCCGTCGATCGTCCCCCGGTAGAGCCAGGTCACGCCCCCGTCCGCCGACGACGCGACGCCGAGGTCGGTGCCGTGCACCCAGCTCACGTCCCCCAGGTCCGGGGCGCTCGCGCGGCGGCTGGTGTAGACGAGCCACCAGGCGCGCTCGGCCCGGTTCCAGATCAGGGTGGGGTCGGTGGCGCCGTCGTGCATGGGGTCGCGGTAAAGCGGCCGGGAGCTCATCTGGTCCCTTCCACGTGCGGGTAGATCGTCGGCAGCACGATACCGGCACGCGAAAAGGGCACCCCTGGTCAGGGGTGCCCTTTGGGGGAACGCGAGCTCAGTTCGCGGGGAGCTTGACCGACACCGGCTGGACGACGGGGCGGCTGTCACGCTCGGCCCAGGCGCCGGTGGAGTAGGCGACCGGGAAGTTCTTCTTGCCGACGCCGCCGCCCCACTTGGTCACGACGTAGTCGACCTTGATGTGGCCCGCGCCGGCGACGCCGTCCACGGCCAGGGTGTTCGGGTTGAACTTGCCGCCGGTCAGCTCGGCGAACGTCTTGGCGTCCAGGTCGAGCATCACACCGGTGTTGGAGGGGTTGCCGGGACCGCGGTCGCCGACGAAGAACGGAAGCTTCTTGCCCTTGTAGACGACGTAGCCCTCGGTCATGAGCGGCCAGCTCGGGCTGGCGACCAGACCCTTCTGCATGGGCTTGCCGGCGGCGGGCAGGCCGGTGTCACCGGCGCGGCCGGAGGAGTCGTCCCAGAAGTAGGACGCGGTGGTCGAGCCCTGGAGCACGGCCGTCTGGCTGATCGTGCTGCCGGCCTCGGCGTCAGCGTGCGCCGCAGGAGAGCCGACGGCCACAGCGGTCAGCACAGTAGCGGTGAGCATGGCGATAGAGTGCAGGCGAGCAGACATGAGCAGGCGGGGTCCTTTGTTAGGCGACAGGGCACACGCTCGTGGATCACGCAGCAGGGCGATGACGCCTCATGGGAACTACGTGGAGCGTTGGATCCGGGGAGATGGATCCGGAGTCCGCCGAGTGGTTGGTAAGGTCCAGGTCACTCGCCGGTAACGAGTACCAAGCTACCCATCGAAACGGACAAAGGCAAACGAAACCCCATGAAACGGGCATAGATCTACGTTTGGGGTAAAGCCTTCAGTCAGGAACGTCCCGGCAGGTCAGGCGCGCCGGGACGTACGAGAGAAGCGTCAGGCGCGTCGGATCACCGCGGCGCCCAGCGGCGCCAGCTCCACCGCACCCGACACCGCCCGCCCGGTGAGCAGGTCCGTCCCCTCCCCCTCGAACGGGACCGACGCGCCCAGCTCGCCGCTGTGGTTGAGCAGGAACACGTACTCGTGCTCGTCGTCCCCCCGCACGGAGCACTCCACGTGCGCGGGCGCGTCAGGGAACGGCGACCGGACGCCCGCCGCCGACACGGCCGCGAGCAGCTCGGCGTCGAAGGCCTCCTGGTCCAGGAGCGTGGCGAAGTACACGACGCGCCCCGCGCCGAAGCGGTTCTCCACCACGGCGGCCCGCCCGGCCAGCAGGCCGTCGCCGTAGGTGGCCAGGGCCGTGCCGGTCTCCAGGTGCAGGTCGTCGCGCCACCACGTCGAGGTCGTCCGCCGCCCGTCGGGGAACTCCACGGAGAAGACCTCGTGCGGCCGCGCGGGCCAGTATTCGTCCACCTTGGCCCCGATGAGCTGCCGGAACGCGCCCGGGTAGCCGTCGGGCCGCACCCGGTTGCACCCGTCGACCACGCCGGAGAAGAACGACATAACGACGGTCCCGCCGTTCTCGGCGAACTCGATGATCCGCCGCACGCCCTCGTCGTCGATCAGGTACGCATTCGGCACCACCAGCACCTTGTACCCGTCCAGCGAGGACGACGCGGACACGACGTCCACCGGGAACTGGTTCGACCACAGCGGCGTGTAGTGCCGCATGACCGTGTCCGGGTAGCTGAAGTCCTGGCGCGGCAGCCCCGCGGTCTCCTCCAGCCCCCACCAGCCGTCCCAGTCGAACAGGACGGCGATCTCGGCACGCGAGGTCGTCCCGGCCACGGGAGCGAGCAGCTTCATCTCCCGCCCCAGGTCCACGATCTCCCGGAAGGTGCGCGAGTCCGGCCCGGAGTGCGGCAGCATCGCCGAGTGGAAGCGCTCCTGCCCGCCGCGACTCGCCCGCCACTGGAAGAACATCACCGAGTCCGCCGCCCGCGACACCGCCTGCAGCGAGCCGAGCCGCATCCGGCCGGGCTCCTTGACGATGTTGAGCTGCCACTGGCTGACCGCGCTGGCCGCCTGCTCCATGAGCAGCCACGGCTGGCCGCCCTTGAGCGAGCGGAACAGGTCGTACTGGAAGGCCGCCGAGACGTACGAGTCGGCGTCGGCGGGGTTGGGGTAGATGTCGAGCGCGACCGCGTCCTCCTCGGGCGCCCACTTCCAGTAGTCGGCGTGCTTGAAGAAGCGCATGAAGTTCGTCAGGACCGGGAGGTCGTCGCGGAAGGAGCGGACGATGTCCCGCTCGGCGACGTAGCACTCGAGGAGCGCGTCCGAGGTGAAGCGCTTGAAGTCGAGGCGGCGGGCGGGGTTCATCCAGGTGCGCGGGATGTGCGGCACCTCGATCTGGTCCCAGTCGGTGTAGCCCTGGCTCCAGAAGCGGGTGTACCACGCCTCGTTCAGGGTCTCCAGGTCGCCGTAGCGGCGCTGCAGCCAGCGCCGGAAGTTGACCGAGGATGCCTCGTTGTACGCCGTGGGCCCGTACTCGTTGGAGATGTGCCACATCGCCAGCGCCGGGTGGAAGGAGTAGCGCTCGGCGAGCTTGGTGGTGATGTTCGCCGCGTACTCGCGGTAGATGGGCGACGACGGGTCGTAGTGCAGCCGGTTGCCGAACCCGAACCGCTCCCCGTCGGCCATGACCGGGAACACCTCGGGGTGCAGGTGCGTGAGCCAGACGGGCGGGGCCGCCGTCGGGGTGGCCAGGTTGACGCTGACGCCGTTCTCGTGGAGGAGGTCCATGATCTCGTCCAGCCAGCCGAACTCGTACTTGCCCGGCTCCGGCTCCAGGGACGCCCACGCGAAGACGCCGAGGGAGACGATGTTGACGCCGGCCTCACGCATGAGCCGGACGTCCTCCCGCCACACGGCGGGGTCCCACTGCTCCGGGTTGTAGTCGCCGCCGTAGGCGAAGCCGCCGATTCGGTTCCTGAAAGCATCCAAGCGCGACATTTCACTGCTCCTGTAGAGAGGGGAGGATCCTCGACGTGATCCCGGCGGTCGCCGCGGCCACGCGGGCCGCGCCGTCCGGGCCGGTGTCGCCGTCGGCGAAGGTGACCGCGTACCGGAAGGACAGCGACGCCCCCGGCTCCACCGGGCGTACGACGTCGAAGAACGGGGCGGGGCAGACACAGGCGTACATCCCGCTGCGCACGAACCACTGGACCTGCTCGGCGCCGGAGTCGTCCACGAACACGAGCGTGGAGGCCGCGTCGTCCTCGTCGTGGTCGCCGGCGTAGGCGAGCCACCGGCCGCGCTCGCCCATCAGCTCGTCGCCGCCCTGGCGCCCCTCCATGTAGACGCGCCCGTCGCTGAACGACCGGGGCCCGCGCCAGAACAGCCCGCCGTACCCGGCGTTGGGCCGCCCCTCGGTCGTGGGGCTGCCGATCGGGACGGCGGCGCCGGAGACGTTGGTGAACTCGGTGGCGTAGGCCAGCGTCCAGGAGTCGCGCTCGACGAGCGCGCCGAAGGTCCGCCGCTCGGTGAACCAGGGCTCGCCGGTGCTGGCCACCCAGGTCAGCGACTCGCGCACGGTCACGCGGTCGTCCCCGGCGTCGATCGCGTCGAAGCCGGTGTGGACGATGGCGCCGTTGTTGTCCTCCTGCACGTAGCCGCGCCCGCGCACGTACGTGACGCCGCCCCAGAAGTTCTGGGCGCCCACGTTGGGCAGCGACCAGGCGATGCCCTTGTGCCAGACGTGGTCCCAGGGGCGGTAGAGCGACACGAGGCGCCCCGAGAGGGTGCGCAGCGGGTGGAAGTACGGGCGCGGAGACTCCAGCTGCCGGTCCCACGGGCCGTAGACGTACCGGAAGAGGTCCACGCCGTCGTGGGTGAGCGTCAGGCCGCGCCCGCGCTCGTCGGTGAGGCGCAGGCCCCCGGTCGGCTCGGTCATCGCTCGTCCTTTCCGGGCTCGACGGACACGGCGGTCAGCCGCCGTTCGGAGCCGGTGATCTCGTACACGGGGCCGGCCGCGACCTTATCGGAGGCGTACAGCTGGACCACCTCCGCCCCGGCGCACTCCTCGACCCGGTTCATACACCCCTCGCGTCGGAAAGTTTCTGGCATACTTTCCGAAAGATTACCGTGACATTGCCGAAGGGTTACGGTAGGCTCGGGCCTGCGGCGATGTCAACAGCACTGATCGGGTAGCAGTCTGCACCAGGTCAGCGGGCAACCTGCCGCTTTGAGGTGTTTCCGAAAGTTGCAACTCGGAGGTCCTGTGGCTCGAGCAACGCTGGCGGACGTCGCCGCCGCCGCCGGAGTGTCCGTGCCGACGGTCTCCAAAGTCCTGAGCGGCAAGAAGCACGTCTCCGCCGCCACCAGGGACAAGGTGCTGGAAGCGGTCAGGGCCTTCGGATACGAGGCCCCGCGCCCGCCGAGCACGCCCCGGGCCGGCCTCGTCGACCTGCTCATAGACGGGCTCGGCTCCCCGTGGGCCCAGGTGCTCATCAGGGGGGCGGAGCAGGCGGCCGCGCGGTGGGGGTTCTCGCTCGTGGTGACCTCGTCCGCGCGGGCCGACTTCGACCTGCGGCGCTGGATCGGGATCGTGCGCAAGCGCAGCACCGACGGCATCGTGCTGGTGCTGTCGCGGGCCAACCAGGAGGAGATCGCGGCCATCGAGGAGCTCCTGCACGTGCCCCTGGTGCTGCTCGACCCGGTGGGCAAACGCGATCCGCGCATCTCCACCGTCGGCGCCACGAACTGGTCGGGCGGCGTCATGGCCACCACCCACCTGCTGGAGCTGGGGCACACCAGGATCGGCTTCATCGGCGGGCCGCTCGACACGCAGTGCACGCTCGACCGGTACGAGGGCTACCTGGCGGCGCACCGCACGTTCGGGATCGACCCCGACTCCGGGCTGACCCGTTACGGCGACTTCCTGATCTCCGGCGGCAAGGAGTTCGGGGCCGAGCTCCTCGACCGCCCCGACCGGCCCACGGCCATCTTCGCCGGCTCCGACATGCAGGCGGCGGGCGTCTACCAGGCGGCCACCGAGCGCGGGATCCGGGTGCCGGACGAGCTGTCCGTGGTCGGCTTCGACGACTCCACGTGGTGCGAGATGATGTCGCCGCCGCTCACCACGGTCCGCCAGCCGCTCGACGACATGGCCAACGAGGCGGTCCGCCTCATCTCGGAGGAGCTGACCCATCCGCGGGGCCCGGTCGGGACGCGCATAGAGCTCGCCACCAGCCTCATCGTCCGCAGCAGCACCACGCGTCCCGCGTCATGATCGTCACAGCGGAGCTGCGCGTGTCCGCGTACGCGATCTGCGTCGAGGACGGCAAGATCCTCCTCGCGCGCTGGGTCGGCCCCTCCGGCGAGCGCCTCTGGACTCTCCCCGGCGGCGGCCTCGACCACGCCGAGGACCCCGTCGACGCCGCGATCCGCGAGGTCGAGGAGGAGACCGGCCACACGGTGGCGATCGAGACCCTGCTGGGCATGAGCACCCTGCGCCGCCGTTACCCCCGGGGCGAGGGCCGCGAGGCGGACTTCCACGGCCTGCGCATCGTCTACGAGGGCCGCGTCACCGGCGGCACCCTGCGCCACGAGGTCGGCGGCAGCACGGACCGGGCCGCGTGGGTGCCCCTCGACGAGGTGGCCGGCCTTGAGCGGTCCGAGGTGGTGGACGTCGGCCTGGAGCTCCACCGTGTACGGCCCGGCAACGGCAGGGTGGCCTAACCGGTCAGCACGAGGGCGCCGCAGACCAGGAGGAACAGCGCCACGCCCAGGCCGCGCTGCCGCCAGGAGGAGCCAGGCGCGGTCACCAGGGCGGCGAACGGGTAGGCGAGCACGCTGCTCAGCACGACGAACAGGCCCACAGAGCCGGCGGTGAGCTCCCAGAACGGCACCAGGAACAGCGGGGCCGCGAGCGCGACGTGCCACGCGGGCCGGACGCGCAGGAGGTGGAGCAGCGGCCAGGCCAGCACCGGCACGAGCCAGCGCCCCATCTCCCAGGCCGCGACGAACTGCCCGACGCAGCCGAAGTAGTGCCCGCACTGGGAGGTGTCCGCCAGGGCGGAGGCGAGCAGCGCCCACCCGAAGTGCAGGAACGGCAGGATCGCCCCGGCCACCCCCGCGACGACCACCCGTTCGGGCAGCCGCTGAGCCGCGCTCGGCGAGCCGGCATTCGCTAAGTCCATGCTCGACAGCTTCTCATTCATGGCGCCCGGGACAAGATGAACTCCTCGTACCCGTCGGGCGGCCGCAGGCCGCGCGACAACATCCAGTGCACCCGCCCGGCCCCCGTCAGCGCGAGCGTCGCCCGGTAGCCCAGCTCGACGTCCGCCCGCTCGAACCGCCCCGCCGCCCCGGCCAGGTAGTCGTCCACCGGATCCGCGAACGTGCTCAGCGCCAGCGCCGCCAGGTCCGCCCCGACGGGCGCCGCGCCGAGCGTGGCCCAGTCGAGCGCCACGGTCGTGTCGCGTGCGGCGATCAGGTTCCCGTCGGCGAAGTCGCCGTGCGTCAGGACGACCGGCAGCCGGGCCAGGGCCCCGAGCAGCTCGTCCTGCCGCCGCCACAGCCGGGCCACCCGCGGGTCGGCGTCCACGGGGGTCCACTCGCCGGCCGCGAGCCGCTGCGCGAGCTGGTGGCCGGCCAGCCACGGCACGTCGGGCACCGCCGCGGCCGCCTGCCAGGCCCCCAGCCTGCGCGCCGCCGTCCGGGGCGACTCGGGCCCGCCCTCGACCTCGGCCAGGTAGATCACGTCGCCCACGACGCCGTGGCAGCGGGGCGCGGCCAGCCCGGGCCCGGTGGGGAGCAGGCCGCTCCGGTAGGCCAGGGGCTCGCGCCGCCAGTACGCCCAGTGACGGGGATCACCGGCGTACGGGGCGTGCCGCCCGCCGCGCAGGGGCCGGGCCTCCTTGCGCACGACGCGGAAGGCCACCTCCTCGCCGTCGCACCGGGCCACGCCCGACAGCCGCGTCACGGCCCCGGTCGCCGCCCCGGTGCCCCCACTGATCGGCTCGGCGCGGCACGTCACCACCACCCCGCCCGGCCGGCCGAGAACGTCGGCCAGCACGGGCTCGGGCAGCACGTCGGCCAGCACGGGCTCGGGCGGCACGCCGGTCACCCGGCGGCGAGCCAGGCGTCCACCTCCGCGCGGAGCCGCGCCTTGACGGGCTCCGGGGCGAAGGACGCGTCGATCGAGGCCCTGGCCAGGTCCGCCAGGTCCTCGTCCGCGTACCCGAACACCTCCCGCAGCCGGGCGTACTCGTCGGCCAGGGCCGTCTCCCCGTCGGTGTTGATCGTGACCGCCAGCCCCGCCTCGCGCAGGCGGGGCAGCGGGTGCTCGGGCAGGGAGGGGACGAGGCCGAGCAGGACGTTGGAGGTGGGGCAGACCTCCAGCGGGATCCCGCGCTCGCGCACCTCGGCCACCAGCTCGGCGTCGTCCAGCACCCGGATGCCGTGCCCGATGCGCTCGGCGTGCCCCAGGTGGAGCGCCTCGCGGATGCTGGCGGCCCCGGCGGCCTCGCCCGCGTGGTGCACCAGGTGCAGCCCCGCGTCCCTGGCCGCGTCGAACACCTCCGCGAACGGCGCCAGCGGGTGGCTCTCGTCGCCGGCCAGCCCCAGGCCGATCACCCGGTCGTAGCGGCCGGCCAGCTTGAACGTGCGCCACAGCCGCTCCACCGGCCGCCGCCTGGAGTGGTCGAGCAGCACGTTGTAGTCGATCCCGTGGCGGGCGGAGCCCTCGGCCATCCCGTCGAGCACCGCCTCCAGCGGCATCTCCGGCTCCCCCACCCGCTCGCCGTGGGCGGCGGCGGTGAAGGTCACCTCGACGTAGCGGGTGCCCTGGGCGGCCTCGTCCTCGCAGAACTCCACCGCGATCCGCCGGAAGTGCTCGGGGGTGCGCAGCAGCTCCCGCACCCGCGCCCGCTCGTCGCCGAACTCCCTGAAGCTCGTGAACAGCTCGCTGCGCTCGGGCGTCCCTCCCAGCTCGCGCACGGTCTCCGGCCGGACGGTGCTTTCCAGGTGAACATGCAGGTGGGCCTTGGGCAGAGCCCGTACGTCTCTCACGTCCCACACATTATGGGAGGGTCCAGGGCAGACGCAGCCGGATATTCCCCGGGGCGGTCAGCCCTTGGTGATGCGGATCTTCGACTGCTTGTGCGGCCCGCGCTCCCAGTCGTCCATGAACGTCGCCCGCAGCCCGTACCTGGCGGCCAGCGCCACGAGCGTCTCGGTGCGGTAGTAGAAGTCCTCCCGCAGCACCTGGTGCTCCTTGCCCTCGGTCCGGTCGAAGGTGAAGTCGAACCGGGCGGCCGGCTTCATGACCCGCCCCACGTGGGCGAAGCACTCCTCGATGACGTGCAGCGGCGAGTGCGAGAACACGCTGTGCGCGTGGACGACGTCGAAGTGCTCGCCGGGCAGGAAGGCGAGGCGCAGGTCGCGGACGGGTGTCAGGTGGGGCAGCTTGTGGGTGAGCCCGTGCTCGACGAGCGTGTCCTGGGCCGCCATGAGGATGTCGGGCGAGATGTCGATGCCGTAGTAGTTTCCGGTGTGCAGGTAGTCGATGAACAGCCGCCCGGCGCGCAGGTTGCCGCACCCGATCTCCAGCATCCGGCAGTCCGGCTTGAGCCCGTGCTCCACCAGGTAGTCGAACTGCATGCGCCCCAAGGCCAGCCACCGTCTGTGCGTGTGCGAGCCGACCGCGCCCTCGGGATCCCGCGCGGTGTCGGACTTCATGACGGCCCGGTAGTAGGCGACGTGGTCACGCGTACGCAGCCGCAGCCAGGTGTCGCGGGCCAGCCGCCGCAGGTGGGGCGCGATCCGGTCCGGGTTCTTGGCCGCGTACGTGAGTTGGTGGACGAGGCTCGATCGGGAGCGTTTCACCCCTGGGAATCTAGGACACCCCTCCCTGCCCCTACAGGCCCGTGGCGACAGTCTTGGGTGTCCGTTTGCGCAGCCTTTCAGTCAGGGTCAGCTCAGGTAGTCGCGCAGCGCCAGGGACCGGGACGGGTGGCGGAGCTTGGACATCGTCTTGGCCTCGATCTGCCGGATGCGCTCACGGGTGACGCCGTAGATGCGGCCGATCTCGTCGAGGGTCATCGGCTTGCCGTCGTTGAGCCCGTAACGCATGCTGATCACGCCCGCCTCGCGCTCGGAGAGCTGGTCGAGCAGGGCGTGCAGCTGCTGCTGGAGCAGGGTGAACGAGACGGCGTCGGCCGGGGAGACGGCCTCGGTGTCCTCGATGAGGTCGCCGAACTCGCTGTCGCCCTCCTCGCCCAGCGGGGTGCTCAGGGAGATCGGCTCGCGGCCGTAGCCCTGGACCTCGATGACGCGGTCGACCTCGAGCTCGCACTCCTTGGCCAGCTCCTCGGGCGTGGGCTCGCGGCCGAGGTCGGTCTGCAGGCGGCGCTCCATCCGCGCGACCTTGTTGATCAGCTCAACCATGTGCACGGGGATGCGGATCGTCCGGGCCTGGTCGGCCATGGCCCGGGTGATGGCCTGCTTGATCCACCACGTGGCGTACGTGGAGAACTTGTAGCCCAGCCGGTAGTCGAACTTCTCGATCGTCCGGATCAGGCCCAGGTTGCCCTCCTGGATCAGGTCGAGGAAGAGCATGCCGCGGCCGGTGTAGCGCTTGGCGATGGAGACGACCAGCCGCAGGTTGGCCTCCAGCATGCGGCGCCTGGCGCGCTCGCCGTCCTCGGCGATCCACTCCAGGTCGGCGCGTAGATCGGCGGGCATGCACGGCTCGGTGTCGAGGCGCTCCTGGGCGAACAGCCCGGCCTCGATCCGCTTGGCCAGGTCGATCTCCTGCTCCGCGGTGAGCAGCGGCACGCGGCCGATCTCCTTCAGATAAGCCTTGACCGAGTCGGCGCCGACGGCCGCGCCACCGCCGGCGACGTTGTCGTCGAGTTCGAGAACCTCTGCTGCTTCGGACAAAACACACTCCTCGCTCGCTTTGGACACACGACGCTTTTAACGTGGGGACCTACGACGTGGGGGCTGGAACCATCGGCACCTCGGCTCTGAGGAACGGCGAAAACGGGAGACCTGGGCAGGTCGCCACTATCCAAACTACCCAACCGGGCCCGGTAAGTGGCTCCAGCGGACCGCCTTCGGCGAGCGTGTCAGCGGGTCAGGGACTCCACGTAGGCCGCGGCCTCCGTCAGCAGGCCGCGCCAGGCCTCCTCGTCGGGAGTCCGCAGCGCCACCCACTCCCGCATCCGCCGGGCGGCCATGATCATCTCGTCGGCCGTCCCCTCGCTCACCAGCTCGGCCGCCCGCGTGGCCGGGAGCTTGACCACGACCCGCTGCTCCTTGGAGAAGAACGCGAACACCTTGCCGTTGACCTTGAGCCCCTCGGAGTGGAACATGCGCCCCAGGCTCACCTCCGGGCGGACGAGCTGCTCGGTGACCAGATCGTCGTAGAGCTCCCGGGCGGTTGACATGCGATGCTCCCTTCCTCGACGCCGGCGCGCCGTTCTCAAGGTTCCACATGCCACCGACAGTTCCGCCGGCGAGGAAGGCGGGGCGCCACCGGCCGCTCCACGGACAGCGAACGAGCGTGAAGACTAATGCGGCAAGTTCGCTTCCGCGTTCAGCAGCTCGTCGAGGGCGGCGCGCAGATCCCCGGCCAGCTCCCAGGCGTCCGGCACCATCTCCCGGTCGGTGACGACCCCGATGTCGAGGGAGCCGTCGTAGGAGAAGGCGGTGATGTTCACGCCGCCGCTCACGTCCGTGATCACCGAGACCGGGTAGTGGGTGAGCAGCCGCGCCCCGCACACGTACAGGGGGAACTGCGGCCCCGGCACGTTCGAGACGGCCACGTTGATCGGCGGCGCGGTCTGCCCGACGAGGCCGAACGCCGAGCGCGAGGCCAGCCCCATGAGCGCGGCCGGCATCGACTCGCTGAACTCGCGCAGCCAGCGGGCGGGCGACAGCGAGAACCGGTCCTTGATCCGCTGCATCGCGTGCCGCACGTGGTGCAGCCGGGCGACGGGATCCTCGACGTGCACGGCCAGCGGGGCCGTCATGATCGCCACCTGGTTGCCGGGGCCCTCGACCCCGGCGGCGCGCAGCGAGAACGGCACCCCGGCCACCAGCGGCTGGTGCGGGACGCCGCCGTGCGCGGCCAGCCACGTGCGCAGCGCGCCCGCGCACACCGCCATGACGACGTCGTTGACGGTGACCCCGAACGCCTTGCGCACCCGCTTGATCTCCTCCAGCGGCAGCGACACGAACGCGAAGCGACGGTGGCCCGACACGGGGCCGCTGAACGGCGTCCTCGGCGCGGGCAGCGCCGGCAGCTCGGGGGCCTGCCCGGTCCCGGCCAGCCGCCGGGCGAGCGAGGAGACGGTCTGGCTGCCCGGGATCCAGGACACAACGGGGATCTCGTCCAGGTGCGGGATGGCCCTGGCGGCGAACCGCAGGGCGAGCGCGGGGTTGCCGGCCAGCCGGGCCAGCCCGCGGGCCACCATCTCCGCAGCCCCGGGAGCCGGGGCGTCCCGCGAGGGCTCCTCGGCGGGCGGCGGCGCCGGCGTCGGGCTGATGTCCAGGAGAGCCGCCAGGACGTCGGCGCCCCCGATCCCGTCCACGGCGGCGTGATGGATCTTGGTGTAGAGGCCCATGCGCCCGCCGGACAGCCCGTGGATCAGGTAGATCTCCCACAGCGGCCGGCTCCGGTCCAGCCGCCGGGCGTGCAGCCGCGAGACCTGGTCGGCGAGCTGCCGGTCGTCGCCCGGCGGCGGCAGGCCGATCTCGCGTACGTGGTAGTCGAGGTCGAGATCGTCCTCCTGCACCCAGTACGGGTGGTCCAGCCCGAACGGCACGGGGGCCAGCTTGCGCCGCAGCGCGGGCACGTACGGGAACCGCTGTTCCAGCAGGGCCTGGAGGTCTGCGCGGTTGAGGTCGCCGTCGAGGATGGCCAGTCCGGCGATGTTGGCGATGTTGGTCGCGGTCTCGAAATGGAGGAACTGCGCGTCCAGGGCGGTCAACTGGGCCATTGGTGACACCTCCGCCCCGAACCAATCAGACTCCGCCGGTCACTTCAAGGGACGCGGCGGCGTCGGGCTCGGCGAAGGCCAGCAGCCGCAGCCCCTCCTCCTCCAGCGCGTCGAGCGAGGTCGAGGTGAACGGGCTGATGAGCAGCGTGGCCTTCTTCGCGGTGCGCTTGATCTGCCACGTCCCGGCGGCGAAGCCGTCCACCAGGTAGACCGCCTTGACCCGCAGGTTCTTGGTGGCGACCCGGCCCCTGAACTCGTCGGCCAGCACGCGGGTGCGGTCGGCGTGGCCCAGGACCAGCGTGTCGAAGTCGGGCAGGAACCGCACGGGCGCGGGCACGTCACCGCCGGGCCTGGGCGCGCCGGGCAGGTCGTAGAGCTCCCTGCCGGTGAAGTCCGTGAGCCTTTCCAGCTCCATGCCGGACATGACGCGTTTGAGGCCGCCCAGCCCGGACCAGGTCTGCACGTCGGCGGGGGTCGCCGGGCCGAACGCGGCGAGGTACCGCTCGATCAGCGTCTCCACGCCGGCGGCCGCCGGCGCGATGCCGGGCAGCGCGAACGCGGACTCGCGCGGGAAGCTCCACCGGTCCTCGGTCGGCACCATGATCAGCGGGGTGAGCATGCGCACGGCGTATCCGAGCGCCCGGTCGTACGCGCCGGGGAACTCCTCCTGCAGCCTGGGCCGCAGCTCGTTGAAGGTCATGGGCCCCTCGGCCAGCAGCCGGTCGGCGGCGGCCGCGACCGCGTCGAAGTCGATGCCGTCGAAGCGGCGCGCGGCGGCGGCCAGCACGGGCCGCACCACCGGGCGGAACGCGGCGAAGTCCGCGGCGGTCACCAGGTGCAGCGTGGCCCGCCACATGGTGGCCCGCACCAGCGTGCGGGCGTGCAGCGCCGCGTGCAGGTCGTCGCGCGCGAACCCCGCCAGCCGGGACCACACCCCCAGGTACGGCGGCCGCGGCTCCTGCGCCTGCAGCCCCGCCAGCCGGTGCACCACGTCGGTCACGTCACCCTGGTGCCGGTCGAGAAGGTGCTGGCGGGCCAGGGTGGCCCGGTTGAGGTCTCTGAGGGTGAGCATCTACATATCATGCCTTTTCCCATTGAATCGGTACGTTCCTCCTATCCCGCGCTGGACGACGGCTACGCCTACCTCGACGGCGCGGCCGGCACCCAGACCCCGCAGCCGGTGATCGACGCCATCTCCGCCGCCTACCGGACCGGGATCGGCAACGTCGGCGGCGCCTTCCCCGCCAGCGACCGCTCCGGCGCCATCGTGGCGGCCTGCCGCGCGGCCGTGGCCGACCTGGTCGGCGGCCACCCGGACGGCGTGCTGCTCGGCCCGAACATGACCACGATGACCTACCGGCTGGCCAGGGCCGTCGCTGGGCCGGGCGACGAGGTCGTGGTCTCCAGACTGGACCACGACTCGAACGTCCGGCCCTGGACCCAGACCGGCGCCACCGTACGCTGGGCCGAGGTGGACCCGGTCACCGGGGAGCTGCCGGTGGAGCAGTACGCGGACCTGATCGGCCCGCGCACCAGGCTGGTCGCGGTGACGGCGGCCAGCAACGTCCTCGGCACCCGCCCCGACGTGGCCGCCATCGCCGAGCTGGCGCACCGGGCGGGCGCGCTCATGTACGTGGACGGCGTGCACGCCACCCCGCACGGCCCGGTGGACATGCGCGCCCTGGGCGCCGACTTCTACGCCACGAGCGCGTACAAGTGGTCGGGCCCGCACATCGGCGCGGTCGTGGCCGACCCGGCGCTGCTGGAGACGCTGCGGCCCGACAAGCTGGCCCCCTCCCCCGACACGGTGCCGGAGCGGTTCGAGACGGGGACGGCGGCGTTCGCCGACCTGGCCGGGGTGACGGCGGCCGTGGACCATCTGGCCGCCATGGTTCCGGGCATGGTCCCGGGCACGGGCACCCGCCGCGAGCGCCTGCTGGCCTCGATGGCCGCGGCGGAGCAGCACGAGCTGGCGCTGTTCGCGGTGCTGATCGAGGGGCTGGAGACGATGGCGCACGTCACGGTGTACGGCAAACCGGCCAGGCGTACCGCCACCGCCTACTTCAACGTGGCCGGGCACACCCCACGCCAGGTGGCCGAGCACCTGGCCGGGCTCGGCGTGAACGTCTGGAACGGCCACAACTACGCCTGGGAGCTGGCCGGCGCGCTCGGCATCCGCGACTCGGGCGGGGCCGTACGCGCGGGCCTGGTCCACTACAACGACCGCTCCGACGTGGACCGGCTGCTCGACGGGGTGGCCCGCCTGGGCTGAAAAGGGGTGGACCCCACCCCGCGGGCGCGGGTGGGGTCCAGCTCGGTGGCCGAGATCGCTAGCAGCTGTGGTAGCCCGAGTTGTAGCCGTCGGTGAAGCCCCGCTGGTAGGCGCCGCCACCGGAGTACTTCAGGCTGTAGGGCTCCTTCTTGACGCAGGCGCTGCGGCCGTCGGTGTAACCGGCCGAGCGGCCCATGTTGTACTGCTGCTTCTTGGCCTTCCTCTTCTCGGGTGGCTTGCTCGCGACGTGGGTGCTCGTCTGCGCGCTCGTCACGGAGGTCTCCGCGAGAGCCTGGGCCGATGGGGACACGAGGGGTCCGAGTGTGACAGCGGTGAGAAGCGCTGGGCCAGCCAGAATCAGGCTCTTCTTGATGCGCATTCCGGTCTCCCTTCTGTCACCACCCAGCGTGGAGGGAGGCGTGTCACCGCGCCGTGATGTCAGCGTGACAGAAGCGTGACCTGGAGCGCTCAGCGGCCCCGCAGTCCGGCGACCAGCTCGTGCAGTCTGGCGGTCGGCTCGATGCCGAGCTCGGCCCGCAGGCTCTCCTCGTAGAGCCGGAAATGACGGATCGCCTCGGCCTGGTTGCCCTCCGCGAGGTGCGCCTCGATGAGCGCGGCGCACGCGCTCTCCCGCAGCGGGTCCGCGTGCGCGGCCACGCTCGCGGCGGCCACGGCCTCGGCGAACCGCCGCTGGCGGACGAAGATCGCCGACAGGGCCTCCAGGGCGTGCAGCCGCAGCTGGTGCCATTCGTCCGCGGCGGCCAGCACCCATTCCTCGTACCAGCCGGGCAGCAGGCCGTTGGCCAGCACCTCGACGGACCGCGCGCCGACCTCGGCCTCCTCGGCCCTGGCGGTGGGGTCGAGGAGGCGCTGCGCCAGCGTCCTGGCCTCGTCGAAGTCCACCCCGGCGTCCGGGGACAGGCCGATCTCGGTCGTCCCGACGTGCAGCAGCGCCCGTCCGACCTCGTCGAGGCGTTTCAGCGCGGAACGCAGGTTGGCCTGCGCGCGCCGCTCCGGCGCGTCGGGCCAGAGCGTCGTCGCCATCACGTTCCTGTGCACCGTCCTGCGGCTGATGGCGATGTACGCGAGCAGCCGCTCGGAGCCGTTGGAGACGGCGAGCTGCTCGTCCCCGGCCAGCAGCCGGAAGCCCCCCAGAAGCGCGAGACGGAAAGGTCGCTCCACCATGCCCCCGGTCCTCTCCTGGTGCGAGATCAGTCCGGGGAGCCGCTGCTTAGATACCCGCTGGCGGGTCCGGGACACCGGAATGAACTGGGAGCTTCCTACGCTTTCAGGGACGAAGTCGCTCAGGAAAGAAGGCGTGTCCATGTCCCCGCAGGCAGACGCGGCCCGGCTCATCGTGCAGGCCCTGGAAGCGGAAGGCGTCGAGTACGTCTTCGGCATCCCCGGCGAGGAGAACATCCACTTCGTCGACGCCCTCCAGGACTCCTCCATCCGCTACGTCCTCGTACGGCACGAGCAGGGCGCGGCGTTCATGGCCGAGATCTACGGCCGGCTGACCGGCCGGGCGGGGGTGGCCTCGGCCACGCTCGGCCCCGGCGCGATCAACCTGCAGCTCGGCGTGGCCGACGCCACCACCAACAGCACTCCCGTGGTGGCGATCACCGCGCAGGTCGGGCTCGACCGCATCTACAAGGAGTCGCACCAGGTGGTGGACCTGGTGTCGCTGTTCAGGCCGATCACCAAGTGGTCGGAGCTCGCGCCGTCGCCGCAGGCGCTGCCCGAGATGATCCGCAAGGCGTTCAAGACCGCCCAGACCGAGCGTCCCGGCGCCGTCTACCTCGCCATCCCCGAGGACGTCGAGTCGGCGCCGGTGCCCGCCGACCTGCGGCCGCTCCCCGTGAACGTGGTGCGCCCGCAGGACCCCTCCGCCGCGCAGATCGCCCGCGCGGCCGACGTGCTGGCCACCGCGCGCCGGCCGATCGTGCTGGCCGGGCACGGGGCCACGCGCGCCGGGGCCTCCCATGCGCTGATCCGCTTCTCGGAGCGGCTCGGGCTGCCGGTGGCGACCACGTTCAACGGCAAGGGCGTCTTCCCCGACGACCACCGGCACGCGCTGGGGGCCGTGGGGTTCATGCGGCACGACTACGTGAACTTCGGGTTCGACGAGGCGGACGTGCTGATCAGCGTGGGGTACGAGCTGCAGGAGTTCGACCCGGCCAAGATCAACCCGCAGCGCGACAAGAAGATCATTCACATTCATCGGTTCCCCGCCGAGGTGGACGACCACTACCCGGTGGAGGTCGGCGTCCAGGGGGACATCTCGCGGTCGCTGCACGCGCTCGCGGACGCCGTGCACCGGCGCTTCGAGATCAACGGCACCGGCGAGAAGATCCGCCGCCTGGTGCGGGAGGAGCTGGAGCAGGGGCGTTCCGAGGACGGGTTCCCGCTGTCCCCGCGCCGGATCGTGGCCGACGTCCGCGCGGCGATGGGGCGCGAGGACATCGTGCTGGCGGACACGGGGGCGGTGAAGATGTGGATGGCCCGCATGTATCCGACGTACGAGCCGAACACGATGCTGGTCTCCAACGGGCTGTCGTCCATGGGGTTCTCGGTGCCGGGGGCGCTGGCCGCCAAGCTGGCCTTCCCCCACCGCCGGGTGCTGGCGGCGACGGGTGACGGGGCGTTCCTGATGAACTCGCAGGAGCTGGAGACCGCCGTGCGGGAGCGGGTCCCGTTCGTGGTGCTGGTGTGGGAGGACGGCGCGTACGGGCTGATCGAGTGGAAGATGGACCTGGAGCTGGGGCGCGACTCCAACGTCGCGTTCGGCAACCCCGACTTCGTGAAGTACGCGGAGAGCTTCGGGGCGCGCGGCTACCGGATCAACGCCGCGGACGAGCTGCTGCCGACGCTGCGCAAGGCGCTGGCCGACGACGTGGTGTCGGTGATCGCGGTGCCGGTCGACTACTCGGCGAACCTGGGGCTGACCGACAAGCTCGGCGAGCTCACCGGGCCCTTCTGAGCGGGTTCACAGGCTCGGCAGGATGATGCCGCCGCGCTTCTGAGCGGGTTCACAGGCTCAGCAGGATGATGCCGCCGCCGAGCGCGAAGTCGAGGACCATGCAGAACTCCGCCATCGACCGCGCCACGACCTGCTTGGCCCGCCAGACGAGCACGTCCTGCACGGCGTGGCCGATCAGCGCCGCCGCGACCAGGAAGGCACCGGCCTGGGGCGACAGGGTCAGCGCCAGCAACGCCGCCCCGCCGAAGACCAGCATGGCCGGGACCTGCGCCGCCATCAGCAACGGCTCGCGTAAGAGCCCGCCCGCCAGCCCGAGGACGACGAGGGTCAGCGCGCCGCCGACCAGGGCGGGCCAGGGATCGATCTCGAGCCGGTCCAGCACCACCCACGCCGCGGTGCTGACGATGAACAGGGCCCAGACCGTGCCCGGCTTGCGGAGCACCGCCGTACCGAGGTAGATGAGCGCTGCCAGGAACACGACGAACGCCAGGCTGCGGCCGCCCTCGGAGTCGAAGAGGCTGAGGGCGGCGAAGCCCAGCCCCAGCAGGGTGGGCCAGCGCTGGGCGACGGCCGGCAGTTGAGCGGCTTGTTTCATGGGCCGAGTGTCGCCGGTGGACCGGCCCGCGGCACAGGGTTCGCGCGCTCGACGTCCGGAATCCTGGTGATCTGGTCTCCATCCATGGAGGTCCGGCCTCGCGGACCACCGAGGACAGGCGGTGGCGGCCGTAAGATCGGCGGGGTGAGCCTGCCCGCCGTCCCCGATGAGCTGACGCTGCCGGTCGAGCCGGCGCGCGACCCGTACCACGTCTACCTCGACTCGCTCACCAGCCCCGAGTCGCGCCGCACGATGCGCGGCTGCCTCGACCGGCTGGCCCGCCTGCTCACCGGTGACGAGCGCGCCACGGGCGCGGGCCAGCCGTGGCATCTGCTGCGGTACGAGCACACCGTGCGCATCCGCACGATGCTCACCGACCAGGGCTGGTCGGCGGCCTACGTCAACAAGCACCTGGTCGCGCTGCGCCGGGTGCTCAAGGAGGCGTGGCGGCTGGGCCAGACCAGCGCGGAGGACTTCGCCCGCGCCTCCGACCTGGCTCCGGTACGGCAGAGCCGCCTGCCCACCGGGCACCACGTCCCGCCCGAGGTCGTCGGGGCGGCCCTGTCGGCCTGCGACGACTCGCCCGCCGGGGTGCGCGACGCGGCGCTGATCGCCGTCCTCTACTCCACCGGCTGCCGGCGCGCCGAGATCGGCGGCCTCTCGCTGGCCGACTACGACCCGGGCGCCCGGTCGCTGCGGGTGCGCGGCAAGCGCGACAAGGAGCGGCTCGTGTACCTCACCACCGACGCCATCGGGCTGGTGGAGCGATGGCTGGCGATTCGCGGGGCCACTCCGGGGGCGCTGTTCAGCCCGATCAGCAAGGCGGGCCGGCTGCGCGAGCGCGACGGGCGGCCGGTGGGGCTGACGGGGCAGGGCATCGCCGACATCCTCACCCGGCGGCTGGGTGAGGCGGGCGCGTCCCGGCGTACGGCGCACGACTTCCGGCGCACGTTCATCGGCGAGCTGCTGGACGCGGGCGTCGACCTGGCCACGGCCCAGGCGCTGGTCGGCCATGCCTCTCCCGCCACGACGGCCCGCTACGACCGCCGCCCGGAGAAGACCCGCCGCGACGCCGTCGACCGCCTCCGCCTCCCCGCTCCCCGCCCCCTCGCCTGACCCTCACCTCGGCCTGGCCCCTCGAAGGGGGCGCGCTGCCCTCGGAGGCCCTTCCTGCCGCACGACCGAGCGGAAAGACGCGAGCCGCCCAGCACCGGACGTACGGTCGAGCGGGGGACGTGCGGGTGGCCCCCGGCGGCGGGTGCGCGGCCGGGGGTGCGGTGCCCGGGAACGGGCCGGAAAGGCGTCAGCCCGCCAGCGGAGGGACGACGCCCGTGTGGTGGAGGCGGTCGCGGGCGGCGGCGATGGCCTCGTCGGTGGTGGCGAACACCTGCCCCGCCTCGTCCAGCCGCGCGAGCACCCCCAGCGCCTCCAGCGGCTGGTGGTGGCCGTCCGGGATGCCCGAGACGTACACCATGATGCCCCGCCCCTCCAGCCGCTCGATCGCGTCGCCCAGGACCAGCGCGCCGCTGGCGTCGATGGTGGTGACGCGGGACATGCGCAGCACCACCACGGACACGTCCGTCACCTCCGACAGCTCCACCAGGAAGTGGTGGGCGGCGGCGAAGAACAGCGGCCCGGCCAGGCGGTAGGTGACGATGTGCTCGGCGAGCAGCGCGTGCTCGTCCTCCGTGTGATGGGGCTGCAGGTCGTGGCGGAGCGGCTCGGCGTCGAGGCTGGCGTTGCGCGCCATGGCGCGCAGGGCCAGCGCGCCCGCCACCACCAGGCCCAGGATGACGGCCACCACCGTGTTGAGCATCAGGGTGGCGACGGCCGTCAGCACCAGGACCACGGCGTCGGCCCGGGTGGATCTGAACATGGCCTTGACGGCGTCGGTGTCGACCATGCGCACCGACGTGGCCAGCAGGACCCCGGCCAGCGCGGCCAGCGGGATCTGGGCGACGAGCCCGGCCGCGGAGTAGACGATCGCGGCCAGGATGCCCGCGTGGGCCAGCGCCGCCAGCCGGGACTGGGCGCCGGAGCGCACGTTGACGGCGGTGCGGACGATGGCGCCCGTGCCGGGCATGCCGCCGAACAGCGGGGTGACGAGGTTGGCCACGCCCTGCCCGAACAGCTCCCTGTCGGGGTCGTGGCGCCGTCCGGCGGTCATGCTGTCGGCGACGTTGGCCGACAGCAGCGACTCCAGCGCGGCCAGGGCGGCCACCGCGATGGCCGGGGCGATCAGGGACGGCAGCGCGCCCAGGTCCAGGAACCCCAGTGACGGCGCGGGCAGCCCGGCGGGCAGGTCGCCGATCCTGGCCAGGGGCAGCTCGGCCTGCTCTGCGGCGATGGTGGCGAGGGCCACGGCGGGCAGCGCGAACGGCAGGGTCGGCCGCACGCGTGCGGCCACCAGCACCGCCGCCGCCACGGCGATGGCGACGAACGTGGCCCACCAGTGCGGGTGCGCGAGGAAGTCGAGGACGGCGTGCCCGGCGACGATCATGACCTTGTGGCTGTTTTCTGGCGGGACGCCGAGCGCCTGGGGCACCTGTTGCAGGCCGATCACGCAGGCGATGCCGACGGTGAACCCCGCCACGACCGGGGCGGGGACGACGGCCATGTAGCGCCCGAAGCCGGTCAGCCCCAGCGCGACCAGCAGCAGCCCGGCCAGCACGCCGACGGTGAGCACGCCGCCGGGGCCGTGGGCGTCGACGATCGGCATGAGCATCACCGTCATGGCGCCGCTCGTGCCCGAGACCTGCAGGTCGGAGCCGCCGAGCAGGGCCGCCAGCGCCCCCGCGACGACGGCCGTGGCCAGCCCGGACGCGGCGCCGAGCCCCGAGGAGACGCCGAATCCGAGGGCCAGCGGCAGCGCGACGACCGCCACCGTGAGACCGGCGAGCAGGTCCTGGCGGGGGCGGCGGCACATGGCGGCCAGCGACTCGCGTTCCGGCAGCACGGCGCGCAGCCGCCCCCAGGCCAGGGTCAGCCCGCCGGTCACGAGCTGTTACCTGTCGGTCCGGAAATGTAACCGTCTTGGTGCGCGAAAGGTCCTCTCACCATCACTCCCAACGAGTAAAGAGTGCCCCGCAATGCACCAATTGCATATTTTTGCAATTGGTCAAGAGGCTGTCACGGTATCAAGTACACCGCTTGCCACCTGCCTAAACGGGCTGTTCGCGAGGCGTGAACACAGGCAGCAGCGAGAACGCGCGCCCGGCCGCCCGGATCGCCTCCCGCTCGACCTCCGCCATCGGCCGGCCTTCGGCGAGCAGCTCCCAGTTGCGCCGGGCGAGCACCCGCTGCACGGCCAGCACCTGCCCCGCGACCAGCTCCGCGGTCAGGTCGTCGGCGAGCTCGGCGAGCGCCTCGGCCAGGGCCCGCTCGTCCTGCGACATGTACTGGAGCACCCGCGCCGCCAGGCTCGGCGTGGAGAACACCATCCGGTGGTACGCGACCACTCCCGGATGGTCGTTGAGCCCGGTGACCGGGTCACGCCGGGCGAGCCCGTCGAGGAAGTGGCGGCGCAGCGCGTCCAGCGGCAGCTCCCCCGACTCCCTCCCCCGTACGACGCGGGCGGCCTCGCCCTGATGGTCGGCGATCCGGTGCAGCACCAGGTCTTCCTTGGTCGGGAAGTACTTGAACAGCGTCGGCTTCGACACCCCCGCCGCCGCCGCGACCTCCGTCACGGGCACCTCGTCGAAGCCGCGCTCCAGGAAGAGCGAGATGGCCGCCGTCGAGATGGCGTCGTGGACCCGCCGGCGCTGGAGCTCTCGTAGTCCCGTCATGACCGCAGCCTACCAAAGTGTTAACCTGGTTAATCTCTTAACCGAGTTAACACTTCTGGGGAGGCGCGATGGGCACGCTCGATGACGAGAGGCAGTACGTCGAACGCTGCAAGGCCGGACTGCGCAGGATGCTCGACGGCGCGCGCCACAACGTGATCGTCGGCGAGACCGTGGCCGGCGACCGCTACAGCGCCGAGCGGCTGGGCCGCCACCTCAAGAGCCTGGCCAAGGAGCTGAGCGAGGAGCCCGAGGGCCCGCCGTTCTTCGGCCGGCTGGACTTCGGGCGGGGCTCGGCCGAGCACCCCGGGCGCGCGTACCACATCGGCCGGCGGCACATCACCGGCGAGCACGGCGGCCCGCCCGTGGTGATCGACTGGCGCGCGCCGGTCTCGCGGGCCTTCTACCGGGCCAGCGCCCGTGACCCCCAGGGCGTCGCGGTACGCCGCCGCTTCGGGTGGTCGGGCCTGACCCTGACGGGCTTCGAGGACGAACGGCTCGAACAGGGTGAGGAAGGCGGGTCCCGCATCCTGGCCGCCGAGATCGAGCGCCCCCGCATCGGCCCCATGCGCGACATCGTCGCCACCATCCAGCCCGAGCAGGACGACCTCGTACGGGCCGAGCTGGACGCCTCGATCTGCGTCCAGGGCGCGCCGGGCACCGGCAAGACGGCGGTCGGCCTGCACCGGGCCGCGTACCTGCTGTACGCCCACCGGCAGCGCCTCGAACGCTCCGGCGTGCTCGTCCTGGGCCCGAACCGGGCCTTCCTCGGCTACATCTCGGCCGTGCTGCCCGCGCTCGGCGAGATGGACGTCGAGCAGACCACCCTGGAACGCCTGCTGGCCCGCGTCCCCGTCACCGCCGCCGACAGCGAGGCCGCCGCGGTGGTCAAGCACGACGTGCGGATGGCCGAGGTGCTGCGCGCGGCGCTGTACGGGCGGATCGCGAAGCCGGTCGAGCCGGTGACAGTGGCGGACGACTCGTACCGGTGGCGGGTGCCCGAGGACGAGCTGCGCCGCATCGTGGACGACACGCGCCGCGAGTCCCTGCCGTACGGGGTGGGCCGCGAACGGGTGCGGGCCAGGATCGTCGCCGCGATCCAGCGCCGGGCCGAGGCGCGCGGGCAGACGGGCGGCGCGGCGTGGACCCGCAAGATCGCCCGCGCCGTCACCCCGTCCCTGGACGCCGTCTGGCCCGCCGTCAAGCCCGAGGAGGTCCTGTACGAGGTCCTGCGCGGCCCGGCGCAGGGCACGCGGCACGCCTCGCTGACGGAGGCCGAACGGGCGGCGATCACCTGGGCCAAGCCGCCCCGCAGCGTCAAGAGCGCCAAATGGACGGCGGCCGACCTCGTGCTGCTCGACGAGATCGCCGCCCTCATCGAGCGCCCGCGCGGCTACGGCCACGTCATCGTGGACGAGGCCCAGGACCTGTCTCCCATGGAGTGCAGGGCCGTGGCCAGGCGCAGCGAGCACGGCTCGCTCACCGTGCTCGGCGACCTGGCCCAGGGCACCACCCCGTGGGCGGCGGCCTCCTGGCCGGAGCGCATGGCGCTGCTGGGCAAGCCGGACGGCCAGGTCATCGCCCTGACCACCGGCTTCAGGGTCCCGGCGGCCGTGGTGGACCTGGCCAACACGCTGCTGGCGGCGCTCGGCGCGCAGGTGCCCGCGACCCGCTCGTACCGCTCCGACGGCCGCCTGCGCGTCAGCCGCGTGACCGGGCTGGAGAAGGGGGTGGTGGCGGCGGTGCGCGAGGCGATGGGGTTCGAGGGGTCGATCGGGGTGATCGCGGCGGACGCCGACGTCGAGGTGCTGACGTCCGCGCTGTGGGACGAGGGCCTCGACGTGAACGGGCGCCTCACCGTGCTGCCCGCCTCGCTGGTCAAGGGGCTGGAGTACGACCACGTGGTCCTGGCCGAGCCCGCCGCCATCGCCGAAGCCGAACGGCGGGGCCTGAACCGCCTGTACGTCGCACTCACCCGGGCCGTGTCCCGGCTGGACGTCGTGCACGCCAGGCCCCTGCCGCCCCAGCTTTCCCATCCCGCCGAAGCGGCCTGAAATCGCTATATGTCCTGGTTCGTTCGGCTCGACAGGACCGGCGACTTCGGTGTGTGATGTTGTTCACGTCTCGAGAGGAGCCCGCAAGTGACCTCTTCGCAGGACCCGCCCCAGGGCGACGATCCCAACCCCCAGTGGTCTCAGCCGCCGCCGTATCCTCCGCCTCCGTACAAGCAGCCGCCGAGCAACCAGGTCCTGTCGATCATCGGGTTCGTCTGCGCGGTGGTGGCCGTGCTGTTCATCCCGATCCTGTTCGGCCTGGCCGGCATCGTGCTGGGCATCGTCGGCCACACCCGGGGCGAGCCGCTGGGCAAGTGGGCCGCCGTCGCGGGGGGCGTCGGGATGATCATCGGCATCGTCCTCGGCGTGATCCTCGTGAGCAACATGTCCTGACCCGAGCCGCCCCGGGCGTCGCCGGCCGTGACCCCTCCCGGGGCGGCGCCGCCCGCTCAGCGCGCGGCCTGGATGGCGGGGAAGGGCTGCCCCGCCGACAGCCGTTCGACGAGGGCCCTTACGCCCTCCTTCCCCCCGTTCCTCCCCGCCCACCGGCTCACCCGGCAGGCGGCCTTGGCGTACAGCCGGGGATCCGCGGAGGCCGCGCGCAGCCAGTCGTCGAGCGTGGCGGGGAGGGGCCCGGGGGCGTCGAGGAGGCAGCGGTCGCCGGTCGGCGCGAGGTATCGGGGGTCGTCGCTGACCAGGACGGCGAGGCCCTCGTCGAACCACTGCGGAACCTCGGCGCCGTCGAGCCGGGCGTGCAGCTCCACGTGGGTCAGCTCGTGCGAGGCGATCACGGGATCGACGCCGCGCGGGGAGAGCATGACCGACCGGTTGAGCACGGCGATGCCGCGTTCCCCGCCGCCGCCGATCCGGCGGTAGCAGTCGTCCGACAGGCACACGAGGACGTCCGGAGAGCTTCTCCGCCCTCCGAAGAAGTCGCGCACCCGCCCGTTGGCCTGCTCGACGACCTCGCTCACGTGCCGGCGCCGGTCCGGCGCCTGGCCGGGTTCGGCGTACAGGCCGGGCCGGAGCCGCTCCAGGCCGTAGCAGCCGGGGCAGGTGGTGGCCGCGACGGACGGGAAGACGATCGCCGTCAGCGCCACGGCGGCGGCGAGGAGGACCGCGGTGACGGCGCCCGCGATCCACCGGCCGCAGCGCCTTCCCTCCCACCGGATCAGGGGCATGTGGTCCCCCGGGGCGGCAGCCGGCGCTCGGTGACGTATTCGCTGACGTGGTCGATGACGCAGGGGTTGGCCATCGCGCCGAAGAGGTTGTGGCCTGGGCCGTCGTGTTCGATCGTGCGGCTGCCGGGGATCTGCTCGACCACCCGGCGGGTGGAGTCGTAGTCCTGCCAGGTGCCGGCGCCCAGCATCGGCGGCAGCGTGCGGGGCATCGGCGTGGGCGGGTTGGCCACCGGGGCCGGCCAGCCGGCGCAGGTGAGCGGCAGATGCCAGGCGAGGGGGAAGGCCGCGCCGGTGTTCGGGGCGATCGCGCGCAGCCGCTTGACCGTGCGGGCCACGTCCT
The DNA here is from genome assembly GCF_040605375.1 of Nonomuraea sp. NPDC005650. Taxonomy (NCBI): domain Bacteria; kingdom Bacillati; phylum Actinomycetota; class Actinomycetes; order Streptosporangiales; family Streptosporangiaceae; genus Nonomuraea; species Nonomuraea sp. NPDC005650. The sequence continues at coordinate 204,929 of NZ_JBEXCR010000016.1, read as the reverse complement.
TCTGGCCGGCCGGGCGCGGGAAGTCCAGGCATTCCTTGACCCCGCCGCCGGGCAGCCCCGGGTACGGCTGCCGGCTCGACAGCGCGAAGCCGGACGCGTCGCCCCGCTCGGCCGCCGCGAGCGCCGCCAGGACCTCGGCCCAGCGCGCGGGGCCGGGCCGGAGCTTGAGGAAGGCGAGCGAGCGCAACTGCGTGCCGTCGAAGCGGGCGTCGGCCTGCGGGGCGGGGATCGGCTCGCGGTCGGCCTCGGCGATCAGCGCCCGCCAGCGCTTCTCCGTCCCGGCGGGCGCCCAGGCGAAGAAGCGGTCCATGAAGCGGTCGTTCTGGCGGGCCAAGGTGTCGAGTTCCCGTTCCCAGTCGCGCAGGCTGTGGTTGCCGGTGCCGTCGACGTACATCGTACGCACGCGGCTCGGGAACAGCCGGGCGTAGGACTGCGCGATCGTTCCGCCGTACGACAGGCCCATGAAGTTCATCTTGTCCTCGCCGAGCGCCGCGCGGATGGCGTCGGCGTCGCGGGCGTCGGCGGCCGAGTCCATGTGGTCGAACAGCTCCGGGTCGGTGCTGCGGCATTTGTCGCCCCTGGCCTTGTTCGCCGCGGCGAGCCGGTCGAACCCGGCCTGGTCGGCGGGGAACGCCGGGGTGCGCACGAAGCCCCAGTCGCACTGGAGCACCGCGCCGCTGAGCCCCGGATAGCCGCGCGGGTCCCAGGTCACGACGTCCATCGACTTACGGATCTTGTCGAAGATCTGGGTGCGTGCGCCCAGCGAGGCGATCTGGTACCCCTGCGGGCCGCCGAAGTTGACCAGCACGGACCCCTTCCTGGGCCCGGTGGCGGGCAGGCGGGCGACCTTCAGGGTGATCTTCCTGTCGCTCTTGGGCGACAGGGCGACGGGCAGGTCCGCGCACTGGAGTTCGGGCGCGTTCGCGACGGGGCAGGCGCTCCACCCGAGGGACGGCTGCGGCGCGTGCACCGGCCCCGCGAGCACGGCCAGCGCCAGGAATGTCTTGAGCATGCGCAGAACGCTAGGAGCCTACGGAGGGCGGGGTCTGCCCGCGAAAGTCATCGATGGGTGTTCACCAAAGTTGACTATGAGTGCCACGTGGCGCCATGAGTAAGGTGAGGCGCATGTCCAGGTATGCGCTCATCGCCGCGGTCGTGGTCGCGGACACGGCGCTGCTGTGGCTGGACGGCACGCGGGGGTGGACGCTCGCCGCGTACGCCGTGGCGGTGGCGCTCGCCATGGCGGCGATGAACCGCCTGCCGTTCGCGGCCTTCTTCGCGGCGCTGGCGCTGGCGGTGCTCACCGGCGCGTCGCTGGCCCTGCTGGCCTGCACCGGCTTCCAGGCCGGGCACCGCATCTCCGCGCGCAGAGACGTGGTGGTGACGGCAGGAGCGCTCAGCGCGTACGTGTGCGTGCTCCTGCTGGCCGTGCAGCGATCCCCCGGCGCCGAGGAGCCGTGGATCAGCCTGGCCCGCGTCGTCGTGCTGACCGCGCTGCCGCTGCTCGCCGGCCGGTACGTGGCCCAGCAGCGCGAGCACCTGCGCCGGGAGCGGGCTCTCATCGCCGAGCAGGAACGGCTGCGCGAGCGGCTGCGCATCGCGCACGACATGCACGACTCCCTCGGCCACCTGCTCAGCCTGGTGTCCGTGCAGGCCGCCGCGCTGGAGGTGGGCGCCTTGCCCCCCGAACAGCGGCGGGCGGTGAGCGGCCTGGCGGGCACCGCCCGCGCCGCCGCGGCCGAGCTGCACGAGGTGGTCAACGCGCTGCGCGGCCATGACGCCCCCGGCCTGGCGGAGATCGACGACCTCGTCGCCCGGTCGCGGGCGGCGGGCGCCCCGGTGACGATCGGGACGTCCGGCGAGGCCGTCCCGCTCGCCGACCCGAGGGCGTCCCACGCCGCCTACCGGGTCGTCCAGGAGGGGCTGACCAACGCGGTCAAGCACGCGTCCGGCGCGCCGATCACCGTGTCGCTCGACTGGCAGCCCGACGCCCTCCTGATCTCGGTGGCCAACCCGATGCCCCGCCGTCCGCCCTCCCCCGAAGGGAGCGGCGGCAACGGCCTGCGCGGGCTGACCGAGCGCGTCGCCGCGGCGGGCGGCCTGCTGCGCGTCCACCCGGGACCGCGGGTGTTCCGGGTCGTCGCGATGCTCCCCCTGGTGCCGGTCCTCGCGGGGGCCGCCTCGTGATCAGGACGTTGATCGCCGACGACGAGCCGCTCATCACCGCGGGCATCCGCACGGTCCTGGAGTCGGCCGGGGACATCGAGGTGGTGGCCACCGCGGGCGACGGGCGCGAGGCGGTGCTGGCCGCCCGCCGCCACCAGGTCGACGTCGCGCTCCTGGACATCGCGATGCCGGTGATGGACGGCCTGGCCGCCGCCGCCGAGCTGACCGGGACGCCCGTGGTCCTGCTCACCGCCTTCGGCGACGAGGACAACGTACGGCGGGCGGTGCGGCGGGGCGTGTCCGGGTTCGTCCTGAAGACGTGCACCCCCGACGAGCTGATCCGCGCGGTCCACGCCGCGCACGCCGGGCACGCGTACCTGTCTCCGGCGGTGACACGACAGGTGCTCGACATGGCGATGCCGGGCGACGACGAGCGCGGACGCGACGCCGCCCGCCGGCTGGCCGCCCTCACCGCGCGCGAGGCCGACGTCCTCGCCCTGGTGGCGCAGGGCCTGTCCAACGCCCAGGTGGCCCGGCGCGTCCACATGACCGAGGCCAGCGTCAAGACCTACGTCAGCCGCATCCTCGCCAAGCTGAACTGCACGAACCGGGTGCAGGCGGCGCTGCTCCTGCGCGACGCGCCGTTCCCCGACTGATCACAAGGTGTGAGACCGCGCCGGGCATTGCGCGGCGCATACTCGCGGACGTATGCTCGCGTACGAGTATTCGTAAGCGAGGAGACGATCGGGATGACGAAACGGCGCAGGGTCGCGAACCTGCTGGCTCTCGCCGTGCTGACGGTGGCCGGGCAGCGGCCGATGCACCCGTACGAGATGGCCTCGGTGCTACGGGCGCGCGGCAAGGACCAGGACATGCCGATCAAGTGGGGATCCCTCTACACCGTCGTCCGCAACCTGGAGAAGCACGGCCTGATCGAGGCGGTGGAGAGCGGCAGGCAGGGCGCCCGCCCCGAGCGGACCGTCTACCGCGTCACCGAGGCCGGCCGGGAGGAGGCCGACGACTGGACGCGCGAGCTGCTGTCCACACCCGTGCGGGAGCCGTCGGCGTTCGAGGCGGGGCTGTCGGTGCTGGCCGGGCTCGGCCCCGACGAGGTGCTGCCGCTGCTGCGGCAGCGGCTGGAGCTCCTGGAGCAGCAGCTCCAGGACGCGCGCCAGGCGCTGGAGCGGGACCGGGAGGAGGTGCCCAGGCTGTTCCTCGTCGAGTCCGAGTACGCGCTGGCGATGCGGGAGGCGGAGGCCGGCTGGGTGCGCGCGCTGCTGGCGGAGCTGACCTCCGGCACGTTCCCCGGCCTGGACGGCTGGCGGGCCTTCCACCGGACCGGCGCGCTGCCGCCCGAGGTGGCGGACATCGCGGAAAGGGGCGGCGCGGCGGACTGACCCCCGGCGACCAGGCCGGGCGCAAGACCGGCGGCGGTGCGGGAACACCGCCGCCGGGAGATCTTCGTCCCGAAATGCCCGCGAAGCGGGACCCCGGACACGAGATGGCACTCGCAACAATAGCCGGGCTCCCTTCGCGGACCGAACCATGGGGAGCCATCATGACCACGACCACTCTCGACGCCGTGACGTCGAAGGACGGCACCACGATCAGCTACCGCCGGCTCGGCCACGGCCCCGGGCTGGTGCTCCTGCACGGAGTCATGCAGAGCGGCCACAGCAACATCGAGCTGGCCCAGGCGCTCGCCGGCGGGTTCACGTGCTACGTGCCCGACCGCCGGGGGCGGGGGCGCAGCGGCCCGTACGGCCCCGGCTACTGCCTCGACCGCGAGGTCGAGGACCTCGACGCGCTGCTCACCGCGACCGGGGCGGAGCACGTGGTCGGCGTGAGCTCGGGCGCCATCGTCACGCTGCGCACCCTGCTCGTGCGGCCCGGCCCGCGCAAGGCCGTCGTCTTCGAGCCGCCGCTCGACCTCGGCGACTTCTACCCGGCCGGCTGGCTGGCCCGCTTCGACCGGGAGCTCGCGGCCGGCCGCGTCCCGGCGGCCCTGGTCACCGGGATGCGGGCGGCGCGGCTGGGGCCGCCGATCTTCAACGTCCTGCCGCGGGCGCTCCTGGAGCTGCTCACGGCCATGATGCTGAAAAGTCAGGACAAGGCCGCGGTCGACGGGGAGCCGACGTTCCGGGAGCTGGCCCCGACGCTGCACTACGACGGGCACGTGGTCGCGGAGACGGCCGGCGACCTGGACGTCTACCGGTCGATCGGGACGGAGGTGCTGCTGCTCGGCGGCACCCGGAGCCCCGCCCACCTGAAGTCCGTGCTCACCGGGCTGGAGCGCGTCCTGCCCCATACCCGGCGCGTGGACCTGCGGGGCCTCGACCACAGCGCCACCTGCAACGCCGACCAGCGCGGGCGCCCCGAGGTGGTCGCGGCCGAGATCCGCCGCTTCCTGTCCTGACAGGGCCCTCAGGTGGTGGCCAGGGCGACCGTGGGCGACAGGCGGGCGGCCCGCATGGCGGGGTAGAGCCCGGCGAGGGTCCCGATCAGGAGGGTCGCCCCGACCGCCCCGCCCAGCGACCACGGCGGGACCACCGCCGGCCAGTCCCGCGACAGGGCGTAAGCCGTGGTCGCCAGGGCGCCCAGGATCGAGCCCACCACCCCGCCCAGGGCGGACAGCAGCAGCGACTCCGCCAGGAACTGCACGCGCACCTGGCCGCGGGTGGCTCCGAGCGAGCGGCGCAGGCCGATCTCCTTGCGCCGCTCCAGCACCGAGATGACCATGGTGTTGGCCACCCCGACCCCGCCCACGAGCAGGGCCACCGCGCCGAGCCCGAGCAGCAGGTTGGTGAAGGCGCCCGCGGCGGCGGCCTTGGCGGCCAGGGCGTCCGACGGCCTGCTGACGGTGACCTCCTCCGGGTTCTCGGGGTTGACGGTGCGGGGCAGCACCTGCCGCACCGACTCCACCGCCTCGTCGGAGGAGCGCTCGTAGATGGTGGTGGGGTAACCGTCGAAGTCCAGCAGCTCCCGCGCCGCGGGGAAGCCGACCAGGGCCGAACGTTCGATCTCCGGCGCCAGCGGCATCGGCCCGAGGATCCCGATGACCGTGAACCAGCGGCCGCCCATCCACACCTGGACGCCGGTCCTGGCCAGCCCGAGCCGCCGGGCCGCCTGCGCGCCGAGCACGACCGCCGGCTGGCGGGCGGTGGCGTCGTTGAGCCAGGTGCCCTTGGCCACCGAGCCCTCCAGGGTGGTCAGGAGGGTCGTGCTGGCGGCCTGGACGGCGATGCCTCCGGTGATGGATTCGGGGATGTGGTTGTTGCGGCGTACGGTGGCCTCCACGCCGCCGGTGGCCGCGGCCGTCCGGACCGGGCGGATGCGCTGCACCATGGCCAGCGCGCCGGTCGGCAGCTTGGCCTCCTCCCCGAACATGGTCCGGCCCGGGGCCACCGTGAGGAGGTTGGTGCCGAGCTTGTCGAGCTGGCGCAGGAGCTGCTCGCGGGAGGACGACGAGATCCCGATCACGGCGATCATCGTCGCGATGCCGATGGCGATGCCGAGGGCCGAGAGGATCACCCTCGTGGGCCGGGCGCGCAGCCCGGCGGCGCCCACACGGAGCACGTCCCCGGGGCTGAGCCGGCCGGGCGCGAGCCTGGTCCCGGCCCGGTGGTGGTGGTCGGTCAACGCCCGGCTCCTCTCAAGAGCTGCACGGGGCTCAGGTGGTCGTGTTCGTGGCCGTCGACGACGAGGCCGTCGCGCAGGCGTACCCGGCGGGGGCACCAGCCGGCGATCTCGGCGTCGTGGGTGATGATGGCGACGGTGGTGCCGGCCTCGTGCAGGTCGGCCAGGACGGCCAGCACGTCGGCGCCCGCGTGGGAGTCCAGGTTGCCCGTCGGTTCGTCGGCCAGGAGCAGCGGCGGGTCGCCCGCCACGGCCCTGGCGACGGCCACCCGCTGCTGCTCGCCGCCGGACAGCTCCGACGGCCGGTGCCGGAGCCGGTGGCCGAGCCCGACCCGTTCCAGGGCGGCGGCGGCGCGTTCGCGGCGGACGCGGCGGCCCGTGCCGGTGTAGAGGAGGCCGTCGGCCACGTTGTCGAGCGCGCTGACGCCGGGCGACAGGTGGAACTGCTGGAAGACGAACCCCAGGGTGCGCGAGCGCAGCGCGGACAGCTCCCGGTCCGACAGCGCGGCGACGTCGTGGCCCGCGACCCGCACCGTGCCGCCGGTGGGACGGTCGAGGGTGCCGATCATGTGGAGCATGGTCGACTTGCCCGATCCCGACGGGCCGACGATGGCCAGCAGGTCGCCCGGGGCGATGGTCAGGTCGACGCCGCGCAGGGCGTGCACGTCTCCGGCGTACGTCTTGGTCACCCCGCGCAGCTCGACGACGGGATGGTCCTGCCCGCTCACTGGACCGCTCACTGGACTGGCACCCCGACCTTCATGCCCTCGGCCAGCCCCTCGCCCTTGATCTCGACCAGGCCGCCGCCGAACGCCCCGGTCTCGACCGCCACGATCCGGCTGGCCGCGCCCTGCACCACCTCGACCCCGAACCCGCCCTCGCGCAGCGCCAGCAGCGCCTCGACCGGCACCGCCAGCACGTTCGCGTGCCGCGCGCTGGCCATCTCCACCTCGACCGGCGCCTGGTCCAGCTTCGTCCGCGGCGGCTTGGCGAGGGTGATGTCCACGTCGATGGTGGTGGTCGTGTCCTGTTGCGACCCCGAGGACTCCGCGACCGTGCCGACCGAGGTGATCCGGCCGCCGGCCCGCTCGCCGCCGGGGAGCGTCACGGTGACCTTGGCGCCCTTGCGGGCCAGCGACTGGTCGCCGGTGTCCAGGTCCACGTGCACCAGGCGGCGGACGCCGCTGACGGTCAGCGCCTGCTGCCCCGGCGCGGTCCTGGCGCCGACCTCGGCCTTGGCGTCGGTCACGCGTACGGCGGCGGGCTGGAACACGACCTGGGCCGCGTCCACCCGCCCGCTCTCCGTCAGCCCTCTGTCGTCCTGCCAGTCCTTCACCGCCTGCTCGGTGGCGTAGCTGAAGTGGTCGTCCACGGTGAGACGGTCGCCGTACCCGAGCGCCTTGAGGTTGCGCTCCAGCTGCCCGACGTCCGGCCCGTCGGACACCCCGCGCCCCAGGGTCCGGTACAGCGGCAGCCGCCCGTACATGAGCACCAGCGGCCTGCGGTCCACCCTGAGCAGCGGCCGGCCGCGGCGGACCACCGTGCCCTGGGCGGCCACCCACGTCACGGTGCCGGAGGCGCCCGAGGCGATCCGGCGCTCCCCCGCGTAGGTGAGGGCGCCGTCCACGGTCTTGGTCTCCACCAGGTCCTGACGGGTGATGTCCGAGGTGGCGGGGACCGGCGCCTTCGCGGGCGTGACGGCGCCGGTGACGCCGTCGTTCATGACGGCGACCGCCGTCCACGTGGCGGCGACGGCCAGGACGGTGCCGCCGCCCAGCAGGAACCCCTTCCTCACGGCGCTCCCCCGGCGGTCTGCTTGTCCTTGCCGCCGCCGGGCGCGTACTGCTCGCAGGCCTTGTGGGCGGCCTCGATCTTCTGCTGCGAGCCGTTCCTGACCTCGAAGCGCAGGCCCTCGCCGGGCTTGGGGTCGGGCATGTCGACGCCCTGCTTGCGCATGCACTGCGCGAACTTGACCATCTGGTCGTACTCCTGCGGGCTGGGCGTGCGGTTGCGGACGACGGCGTCCATGATGGGCTGGCAGGCCTTGTGAGCCTTGTCCACCTTGTCGCGGCTCATGCCCCGGGGGATCTCCACCTTCATCTGGCCGTTCTGCGGGTCGGGCATGTCGATGCCGTGCTCGCGCATGCACTGCGCGAACTTCAGCTGGGCCTCGTCCGGGTCCATCGACGCCGACGGGGAGGCCGCGGGCCCGGCCGACGAGGTACCGCCTCCGGCGCTGGCCACGCCGTCGTCCTTGGGCGCCGCGCCCCCGCACGCGGCCAGCGCCAGCGTGAGGGGGACGGCCACCAGCAACAGCCGTACGTTCATGACATTCGCTCCTCCATGCCCGGGTCCTTCGCCCGGCGCGCGGCCTCACTCCAGCCCATGGGGTGCTAGAACCGGATAAGGCCGATCAGTGCTCATATCCGCGCGCTTATCCGGCGCTAACACGTGATCCGTCACGCTCGGGTGCCAGAGGAAAGGGGCCGGCGATGCGGGTGCTTGTCGTCGAGGACGAGGAACGCCTGGCGGACGCGGTCGCGCGCGGGCTCCGGCTGCACGCGATCGCCGTGGACGTGGCCTACGACGGGCAGGAGGCCCTGGAGATGGCCGCGTTCGTGGACTACGACGTGGTGGTGCTCGACCGGGACCTGCCCGAGGTGCACGGCGACGACGTGTGCCGGCGGCTGCGCGAGGGCGGCGAGGGCGGCCGGGTGCTCATGCTGACCGCGGCGGGCCAGATCCGCGACAAGGTCGACGGGCTGTCGCTGGGCGCGGACGACTACCTGGTCAAGCCGTTCGCGTTCGCCGAGCTGGTGGCCCGGGTCCGGGCGCTGGCCCGCCGTTCCGCCCGCTCCGCGGCGCCGCCGCTGGAGCGCGGCGGCATCGCGCTCGACCCGTCTCGCCGCACGGTCACCAGGGACGGGCGGCCCGTGTCGCTCAACCGCAAGGAGTTCGACGTGCTGCGCGTGCTGCTCGGCGCGGACGGCGAGCTGGTCACCTCCGGCGAGCTGCGCAAGAGCGTCTGGGACGAGCACGCCGACCCGAGCACGGGCGCGCTGCGGGTCACGATCACGTCGCTGCGCAAGAAGCTCGGCGTGCCGTCGGCGATCCTGAACGTGCCCGGCAAGGGGTACCGGCTTTGATCGTCGAGCGGGGCCGGTCATGGTGGAGCAGCAGGCGGCTGCGGCTGCGGCTCACGCTGCTGTACGGCGGCCTGTTCTTCGTGGCCGGGTCGATCCTGCTCTGGCTCACCTACCTCACCACCAGCCAGGCGCTGACCGAACAGTTCGTCACCGCGTTCGCGAAAATCCAGAACCCGCCTCCGGACGTGGTCGCGGCGCGCCCGATGGTCCAGGACGTCATGTTCCAGGGCGACATCCAGAGCCGGGCCGGCAACGTGCTCAGCGAGGTGGTGCGCTCGTCCGTGATCGTGATGATCCTGGTCGGCGTGGTCGCGCTCGGGCTCGGCTACGTGGTGGCCGACCGGGCGCTGCGCCCGCTCGACCGGGTGACCGAGGCGGCGCAGCGGCTGTCGGAGAGCACCCTGCACGAGCGCATCGGGCTGCGGGGCCCGCCCGACGAGGTCAGGCGGCTGGCGGACACGTTCGACGCGATGCTGGGCCGGCTGCACCGGGTGTTCGACGCGCAGCGGCGCTTCATCGCCAACGCCTCGCACGAGCTGCGCACGCCGCTGGCGATCAACCGGACGGTGCTGGAGGTGTCGCTGGAGGAGCCGGCCGCGTCCGAGGACCTCAAGGCGCTGGCCAGGGCGCTGCTCGGCACGAACGCCCGCTACGAGCGGCTCATCGAGGGCCTGCTGCTGCTCGCGCAGTCGGAGCAGGAGCTCACCGTGCGCAAGCCGGTCGACCTGGAGCAGGTCGTGCGCACCGCGCTGGAGCAGATCGACCTGCAGTCGCGCAGGCGGCCCGTCACACTCCACCAGGACCTGCGGCCGCTGATGGTCGAGGGGGATCCGCTGTTCCTGGAGCGGTGCGTGTTCAACCTGCTGGAGAACGCGATCAAGCACAACGTGCGCGACGGCGAGGTCTGGCTGGCGCTGAAGCGGGAGGGGGCCGACGCGGTGGTCACGGTGCGCAACACCGGGCCGGCGGTGCCGCCGTACGAGGTGGACGACCTGTTCGAGCCGTTCAGCCGGATTCACGGCGACCGGGTGCGCTCGTTCAAGGGCGCGGGGCTGGGGCTGTCGATCGTGCGCGCCATCGTGCGCGCGCACGGCGGCCGGGTCGCCGCGGCCGCCAGGCCGGAGGGCGGGCTGAGCGTCACGGTACGGCTGCCGCACGGCCTGTCGTGAGGCCGGGCGGCCCCGCCAGGACCCTCGTGACATCCTTGAAGTGTGCTGTCGCCAATCGAGGTGTTGCAGGAGCAGATCAGAACCCATTTGTCCGCCTTCGACCGCCGGCAGGTCCCGCCCGCCGGCGGGGTGCGCCGGGCCGCCGTCACCGTGTGCGTCCTGGAGGACGCCGAGCGGGCCCCGTACACGATCCTCATCAAGCGGGCCGCCGGCGGGCGCAACCCGGGCCAGTGGGCGCTGCCCGGCGGGCGCCTGGACGACGGGGAGCGCGCGGTGGACGCGGCGCTGCGCGAGCTGGCCGAGGAGACGGGGGTCACCGGGGTGGAGGTGGCCGGGCTGCTCGACGACTTCGTCACCGACTCCGGCTTCGTGATCACGCCGGTGGTGGCGTTCGGCGGCGTCCAGGAGCCGGTGGCCGACCAGCATGAGGTGGCCTCGGTGCACGAGGTGCCGCTGGAGTGGTTCCTGGCCCCGGGGGTGCCGCGGTGGCGCGGGACGCTGCTGCAGATGCCGCTGGGTCCGTCCATCGTGGTCCACGCGCCGACGGGGGCGATCCTGTGGCAGTTCGCCGAGGTGGCGCTGCGCGGCCGGGAGCAACGGGTCTTCGATGTCAAGCAGCCGCGCTGGACGAGGACCTGACAGCGCGTCTCCCGGCGGTCGAAGATCGTGAGACGCAGGTCACGTGTCGCCCATGAGGGGGGCACGATTACCCCCATGCCCGGACCGTGTGCTTAACTCGAGTTGCCGATGTGGTCTGTGTCCCCCGGGCCGCAAATTACCGCCTTCACGGAATACCGTTCGGCTGGAGCCGTGTTGTGCACCTCGCCGAGGAGGCGACCGCCACATCGGCCTAAACGACTTTTCCAGGCGTCCCGCCCAACGGCGGGGCGCCTGCTTTATGGTGGGGTGGCCGACCGGCCCGATGATCAGGAGAGCTCGTTGCTGTACGAAGTGGTCAAGTTCGCCGCCGCGCCACTCGCCCACGCGATGTGCCGGCCGCACATCACGGGCGCGGCGCACGTGCCCAGGAGCGGGCCCGCGATCCTGGCTGCCAACCACCTCTCGGTGCTCGACTCGTTCCTGCTGCCGGCGCTGCTGCCGCGGCACGTGACCTTCACCGCCAAGAACGAGTACTTCGAGGGCAACCCCGTCTCCGGGTTCTTCATGCGGCTCGGCGGCAGCCTGCCGATCGACCGCGAGAGCGCGCACGCCGCCCAGGCCATGCTCGACGCCGCCGCCGACCTGCTGGAGCGCGGCGAGCTGTTCGGCATCCACCCGGAGGGCACCCGCTCCCCCGACGGCCGCCTCTACCGCGGCAAGGTCGGCGTGGCCTGGCTGACGCTCAAGACGGGCGCCCCGGTGCTGCCCGTGGCGCTCAGCGGGACCGAGAGGGTGCTTCCGGTCGGCTCGAAGGTGCCCAGGCCCGCGCGGATCGGCATCGCCATCGGCGAGCCCATGCGGTTCGAGGGCGACCACACCAAAGCACGCGACCGGCGGCGGGTGACCGACGAGATCATGACGGCCATCCAGAAGCTGTCCGGCCAGGAATACGTGCCGACCTACGCCGCCAGTTTCAAGGCGGCCAACGGCGTGGCATAGCAATGTCGTCGAGGATCAGGGGGAGTTAGCGTGGCGCGTGGTCGTACCATCGCGATCGTGTCCGGCGCCACCGTGCTCGCGGTGGGGGCCGCGGCCGGTGGCGCGTACTACCTGCTGCACACCAGGGGGACGCCCGCCGAGACGGCGCAGCGCTTCACCACCGCCTGGCAGTCCGGCAACTGGGCCGCCATGGGGGCGGAGCTCGCCAAACCACAGCAGCTCAACGCGTACGACCAGCAACGCAGCGCACTCGCGGTCGAGTCGACGGACATCAAGCTCGGCAAGATCACCGAGACCGGCGACAACCGGGCCCGCGCCCCCTACACCGCGACCCTGGACCTCAAGAACATCGGCAAGTGGTCCTACCAGGGCCAGATCGACCTCATGGTGGCCGACCGCACCTGGAAGGTCGACTGGAAGCCCACCGCGCTCTACCCGGCGATGACCGCTGGGGCCGAGTTCAAGCTCAAGACGCGCTGGCCCGACCGCGCCGAGATCACCGACGCCCAGGGAGACCGGATCGACACGGGCACGGTCGGCGGGTCGGTACAGCAGCTCGTCGGCTACCTGGACAAGGCCGACAAGAAGGACGTGGCCAAGCTGGGCTCCTCCTACAAGGTCGGCCAGGCGATCGGGCGCGGCGGGCTGCAGGAGACGTTCCAGAGGCGGCTGGCGGGCACGCCCGCCACCGAGATCCAGCTCGGCGGCAAGACGCTGGAGACCATCGAGGGCACCGACGGCGAGCCCGTCCAGACCACGCTCGACCCGCGCGCGCAGGCGGCGGCGGTGGGCGCGGTCAAGGACATGAAGAAGCCCACGTCGATGGTGGCGATCAAGCCGTCCTCGGGCGAGATCCTGGCCGTGGTCAACAACCAGGGCGGATTCAACCGGGCGCTGGACGGCCGCTACCCGCCCGGCTCGACGTTCAAGGCGGTCACGGCGATCGGCCTGCTGGCGGCCGGGATGTCGCCGTCGGACACGGTGACGTGCCCGATGTACGCGACGATCGGCGGGCTGAAGGTCCGCAACTCCGACAAGGAGGCGTTCGGGTCGCTGTCGTTCCTCGACTCGTTCGCCCACTCGTGCAACACGACGTTCGCGCCGCTGGCCGAGCAGAAGCTGGGCGCCGACAAGCTGCTGAAGACGGCCGAGGACGTGGGCTTCAACCAGCCCCTGAACATCGGGGTCCCGGCCACCAAGCCCAGCTTCCCCCGGGCGCAGTCCGACGCCGAGCTGGCCGCGGAGGCGTTCGGCCAGGCCAGGATCACGGCCAGCCCGCTGACGATGGCCTCGGTGGCCGCCGCCATCGCGGACGGCACGTGGCGTCCGCCGACGCTGGTGCCCTCGTTGAAGCAGAAGGCCACCGAGCACGCGCTGCCCGACGGGGTCAAGGAGCAACTGCACTCGATGATGGCGGCCGTGGTGTCCAAGGGCACGGCCAAGGCGGCCGGGCTGCCCGCGGGGACGCACGGCAAGACCGGCACCGCCGAGTTCGGCACCGGCGACGACCTCGACACCCACGCCTGGTTCATGGGCTTCAAGGACGACGTGGCGTTCGCGGTCGTCGTGGAGGGCGGCGGCGCGGGCGGCAAGATCGCGGCCCCGATCGCGGCGGCGTTCCTCAAGGGGCTCTGAACCACGGCCCCAGTCAGGTGAGCCGGCCGCTGACCTGGGCAGAACTCGGTTGTGCTGGGGATAGGTGTCGAGGAGTACACGGCGCGGCAGGCGGCCATGAGGCGGCTGGCCGGGCAGGCGGGGTTCCGCGGGGTGGTGGCCTGGTCGCGCGGCGGTTCCGCGCAGGACCATTACGCCGACGTCTACTACCTGACGGGCTTCTACCAGCACCAGCCGTTCGTCCCTGACTTCCCCGGCCACTGGCGGGCGCGGGGCCACGCGGCCGTGGTCCTGCCCGTCGACGACCCGGCTCCGGGCGGGCACGGGGTCCGCGCCGTCCTGCTGACCGACTCCACGGACCTCCAGGAGCCCCGGCCCGTGGCGCAGGTCCGTGTCACGCCCGACCTCGTGGACGCGCTGGCCGAGCAGATCAGGGCGTCGGTCCCGCCGGGCAGGGTCGCGCTCATCGGCTACGAGGCGCTGGCCGCGCCGTGGTGGTGCCGGCTGCGTTCGGTGCTGCCGGGGCACGAGCTGGTGTGCGCCGACGACCTGGGCTGGGCGGCGCGCCGGATCAAGAGCCCCGCCGAGCTGGACCTGCTGCGCGCCTCGGGAGCGCTCGGCGTGCGCGCGGCCTCCGCCGCCCGCGACGCCGCCGTGCCGGGCGCCACCGAGGCCGACGTGGCGGCGGCCGCGATCGCCGAGATCGTCCGGGCCGGCGGTGCCTACTCCGGCATGGGCATCTCGTCCGGCACCGAGTCCTACACGTTCGCGGCCTCGGGCCCGACGCCCTACTCCGCCGACCGGCGGCTGGCCGAGGGCGACCTGATCAGGATCGACCTGTACGGCTCCGTGCGCGGCTACCTGTTCGACCTGGCCCGTACCTGGGTCATCGGCGGGGAGCCGACCACGGAGCAGCGGCGGCTGCTGGACGCGGTCCGCGAGAGCGTGCTGGCCGGGATCGAGCTGCTGCGGCCCGGGCGGCGGTTCGGCGAGGTGGCGCGGCGCTGCCAGGAGGTGTTCGAGCGGTCGGCGTTCGCCGTCCATCACGGGCTGCCCGGGGCGCGGACGGACGGCCTCTGGGGCCACGGCCTGGGCCTGTCGCTGGAGCCGCCGTGGATCACGGAGGGCGGGCCGGACGCGGACGGCCTGGTCGAGGCCGGGATGTGCGTGGCGCTGGAGCGCAGGATCGCGATGCACTCCGTGGGAGGCGCCAGCCACGAGGAGGACGTCATCGTCACCGACTCGGGTCCGGAGCTCATCACCTCCTGACCCTGGACCCGCCGGGCCGACCGCCTACGGGCGGGTGATCCTGACGCTTCGCATCGTGACTCCTTCGCGCTTGGTGGGAACAGTCGGACTATCTCAAAGGCCCCTTTCTCCCCTATGTCCGCGCGATGTCGTCCCGTACGGCCGAGATCACCGCCGCCGCGCCGTCCTCCGCCCGGATCCGGGTCGCGAGCGCCGCGGCCCTACGCCGGTAGGAGACCTCCGTCACGGCGGCGTGGAGCGCGGCGGCCAGCCGTTCGGCGGACAGACGGCGGAACGGGACGGCGTCGGGCGCCACGCCGAGCGCGGCCAGCCGGGCGGCCCACAGCGGCTGGTCGTTCACCGCCGGCAGGCCCACCGCCGGGACGCCGGCCCGCAGCCCCGCCCCCGTGGTGCCGCTGCCGCAGTGGTGCGCCACGGCGGCCATCCGCGGGAACAGCCAGTCGTGCGGCACGTCACCCACCCCGAGCACGTCGTCGCCCAGGAGCCCGGGCACGCCGGTCTGCAGCACGCCGCGCAGGCCCGCCCGCCGCAGGGCGCGTACGGCGCGGTCGGTGAACTCCTCCGCGCGCGCCGCCACCTGGCTGCCGAACCCGACGAAGACAGGCGGCGGCCCCGACCCGACGAAGTCCGCCAGCACGTCGTCCGGCGCCCAGCCCGGCTGGCGCTCCGGCCACCAGTAGCCCCGCACCTCCAGCCCCTCCCGCCAGTCCGCCGGGCGGGGCAGCACGAGCGGGCTGTAGCCGTGGAAGACCCGCCACCGGGTGGACTCGCGCCGCCGGTAGACGGCGCGCGAGCTCATCGGCGGCAGCCCCAGCCGGGCCCGCAGCGCTCTGGCCGACCCGGCGTGTACGGGCGACGGCACGGCGAACGCCAGCCGGCCCGCGGCGCGGTTGCCCCACCGGCCGAACGAGCGGCCGAGGGCGCTCGTGACCGGCGGGAAGTCGCCGGTCGGCTCGACCGGCTGCAGGTGCACCCCCATGCTCGGCACGCCCATCGCCTCGGCCACGTGGTAGCCGGCCGAGGCGGCCACGCCGAGGAGGAGGATGTCGGCGCCCTGCTCGGCCGCCTCGACGATGCCGTCGGTCACCTGCGCGGCGTAGCGGGCGAACATCCGGGCTCTGGCGGCGAGGGAGACGCCCGCACCCGGGAACAGCAGCGGGAGCGGGTCGCCGGGGATGGGCCGGTGCTCCAGCCCGGCGCCGGCCACGAGCTCCGCGTGGGGCTCGTGCGCAGCGATCGCGACACGGTGACCGGCCTCGCGTAATCGCGCGCCCAGCCCGGTGTAGGGCGCCACGTCTCCGCGCGTGCCCACTCCGACGATCAGAACCCGCATGACCACCTCCAGCGCTCGTTCGAACGGGGACCCCGGCGTTTGAAGGTGCGATGCCGCGCCGTGTGGGTCATGACGGAGCAGCCGTGGCGTACCCGGTCGCCTGCAGGGTGAACAGTTGCGCGTAGGTGCCACCCGTGCCGAGCAGTTCCCCGTGCCCGCCGTGCTCGACGATCACCCCGTCCTCCAGGACCGCGATGAGGTCGGCGTCGCGTACCGCGCCGAGGCGGTGGGAGATCAGGATCCCGGTCCGGCCCGCCCGGATCTCCCGCAGGCGCGTATGGATCTCGTGCTCCGCCTCCGCGTCCAGCCCGGCGCTCGGCTCGTCGAGGATCATCAGGTCGCGTTCCTGCCGCAGGAACGCCCGCGCCAGGGCCAGTCGCTGCCACTGCCCGCCGGAGAGCGGCACCCCGCTGTCGGAGTCGTCGTCCTCGTCCGGGTCCTGGCGGAACATCCGGGTCAGCAGCGTGTCGTAGCCGCGCGGCAGGGCGGCGACCAGCTCGTGCACGCCTGCCTGCCGGGCGGCCGTCTCGATGCGTGGCCGGTCGCCGAGTGCCGCGAGGTCGCCGACCGCGATGTTGTCCGCGGCGCTGAGGTCGTACGACATGAAGTCCTGGAACACCGCCCCAATGCGCTCGCGGAGGCGGGCGACCTCGACGTCGCGCAGGTCCACGCCGTCCCACAGGATCTCGCCCTTGGTGGGGTCGTAGAACCGGCACAGCAGCTTGACCATCGTGCTCTTGCCGCTGCCGTTGCGGCCCACCAGGGCGACGGCGTCGCCGTACGGGATGAACAGGTTCACGCCGCGCAGCACCCACGGGTGGTCGGGGCCGTAGCGGAACCACACGTCCCGGAACTCGATGCCGCGGCGCAGCTCCGGCAGCGGGCCGGGCTGTGCGGGTGACGGCAGGTCCGGGGCCGCTTCGACGACCTCCACGTAGTGACCGAACATCAGCAGCTGGTGGTGCGCGGCCACGGCCGTGGTGACCAGGCCGGCGATCGTGGTCTGCACCCCGGCGGCGGCCGCGGTGAACATCGACACGTCGCCCACGCTCAGCAGACCTCGTCCTGCGCTGATCATGGCCCAGATGAGCCCGCCTCCGGAGATCGCCGCCGCCAGCAGGGAGAGCCCGGACTGGTAGAGGAGTTCGCGACGCTCCAGCAGGCGTTTGGCGTCGTTGGCCGTGCGGAGCTCCTTGATCATGCGTCCGCGCAGGAACGAGCCGAGGCCGAGCAGCCGGATCTCCTTGGCGGCGTTCACCGTGGACAGGAGCTGGCCGTAGAACATCTCCCGCCGCTCCACCGGGCCGATCCGCCACATCACGCCGACCCGTTTGCGGGACAGCCGCAGCTGTATCCACAGTGCAGGGAGCGCCGCGAGCACCACTGTCCCCGTGAAGGCCGGGCTGATCACCGCCAGAGAGCCGACGAACCCCACCAGGGTGATCGCGCCACGCGCCAGCCCGAAACACGAGTCGGCCATGAACTGCAGGCCGCGCGCGCTCTCCTGCGCGAACCTCAGCCGGTCCAGGAAGGCCGGATCCTCGAAACGGGCCAGCCCGTCGAGGCGTTCCATCGCGGCGAACAGCTCGTCCGTGGCGACCAGCGTGCTCCGGCGACCGGCCTCGGCGCGGAGGTACTGGCTGCTCTGCAGGCTGACCGAGGTGAACAGCCCGGCGATCGCCAGCCCGGCCGCCAGGCCGAGCAGCACCAGCGGCGGGCCGGGGGAAACGATCCGGTCCAGGGCCAGCTTGGTCAGCCAGGCCACGACGATCGGGACGACGCCCGCGAGCAGCGTCACCGCCAGGTAGGCCAGCAACAGCGCGGGCGCCGCCTTCCAGACCAGCCGCGTGCCCACGAGCGCGGACCGGATCATCATGCGTGCCTCGGCGCGCACACGGCCCCGGCGACACCGAATATGGTCACGACGTTTCCCTTCGATCGCGAGCCGGTGTCCTCTCATATTGGGCCATGCCGTTGTCGTCGACCTGTCGCGATTCGGTCGCCGAACTGACGCCGGGCGGAGAATTCCCGCGATTCGGCGCTATTTCGACGACAGAGCGAGGAAAGCAGCGGTCGTTATTCTGATCGGGAATCAGCCTCGGAGACGGCGACTCAATATGCGAAAACAGGTCCCGTCCGGTTCGCTTTGTGAGACGGCGATGAGGCGCCGTTCGTCACCGAGGCCCACGACGCAATAACGGCGATCGACAATGGAGGCTGCGATGACCGCTGCTCTGACCGCTCTGGCGGACCGGCTCCTCGAGCGAGTGGTCCCCCACAGAAAGGCCGGCGCCTGCGACTGCTCCCCGAACGAATTCCACGAAGTCTGCGTCCTGTCCACCAGACGCCTCTACAACTGCCAGCTGAACTGCTACTGCAACTACATCAACTGCGTGTGGATCGGCTATTGCTGACAACCGCCCGCACGATCTCCGCCGAGCGGAACCGGCCGTACACGACCGCCCGCACGATCTCCGCCGACTGGAACCGGCCATGCACGACCGCCTGATACCCCAGGCGGCGTCGGACCCGCCGGCCGTCATCGTTCCCGGCGCCGGGACGACGATCTGGCTGGCGGGAGGCCTCGTACTGGGCTCGCTGCTCGTGGCGACGGCGGTTCTGACGCGACGGTACGCCGTCGTGCACGTCAGCGGTCTCAGCATGACCCCGACGCTGTACGACGGCGACCGCGTCCTGGTCCGCCGGACACCGCTGAAACGGGTCGTCCCCGGCATGATCGTGGTGATTCCCATGCCGTCGCCCAGGCTGGCCGGCGACCCGCCGTGGCTGGTGAAGCGGGTGGCGGCGGTTCCCGGGGACTCCGCACCCCGAGACCGGTTTCCCGCTCTCCCGGCGGAGCATGAGACCGTACCGCCCGGTCGCCTGGTCCTCCTCAGCGACAACGGCGCCGCTCGGCTCGACTCGCGGCGCATGGGCTACTTCAACGGCGAGGCCCTGCTCGGGGTGGTGGTCCGAAAGCTGCGCTCGACACCCGCCGAACACTCGAGCTAGCACCGTGGCCCCTCGTGCTCAGGGCCGGTCATCTGCCGGATTGCCGCCAGAACACGGGCGACCGTCGAAATTGCCGACCGGAACACGGGCGACCGTCGAAGTGGCACCTTCCGCTGCCCCCTTCACAGCGCTGCACCGGTGGTCGTGATGGTGTGAGTACGGCCTGCAGGTAGGCCAGGACCGCCATGAAGCGCCGGTTGTGGTCATCGGACGGAGGAAGGCCAAGCTTGGCGAAGATGTTGTTCGTTTGCTTGCCGATCGCCGTGTCGGTGACCTGGAAGCGGGCGGCGATGGCCAGGTTGGACATTCCCTCCGCCATGAGCGCGAGCACCTCACACTCCCGGGGGTCAACGCGGCCAGCGGCTCGTCGCCGCTGCGGCGGGTCAGCAGTTGGGAGCCCACCACCGGCCCCATCACGGCACCACCCCCCGCCCCATCACGGTGCCACCTCTGGCGACCTGGCGTACCGCGTCGGCGAATCCGTCGACATCGCCCACCCGGTCCTTCAGCAGGTAGCCCACCCCGCCGGAGCGGTCGGACAACAGCTCCCTGACGTAGAGCTGCTCCACGTACTGCGAAAGGATCAGCACCGGCCGACCCCCCAACCACCGCCTGCATGCATTGCATCCATTGCATACAATGCATGCCGACTGTTAGCCTGGGCCGCATGCAGACCGATGTGGCGCGGAAGCGGCTGAGGGAGTTGATCCTCGACGGCGCGTACCCGCCCGGGGCGCGGCTGACCGAGACAGAGGTCGCGGCCGCCCTCGACATGAGCCGCACCCCCGTACGCGAGGCGCTCCGCGCGCTGGCCGCCGACGGGCTGGTGCGCCCCTCAGGGCGCGGTGTGGTGGTCGTGGCGTTGGAGCAGGGTGACCTGGACGAGGCCTACCAGGTGCGGGCGGCACTGGAGGCGCTCACCTCCGAGCTGGCCGCCACCCGCCAGCGCGAGGGCCGCATCGCCCCGGCCGACCTCGCCGCACTCCGTAACATCACAACCCAAACCGCCACAGCCACCGCCGAGGGCCGGTTGGCGGAGGCCGTACGGCTCAACCGCCGCTTCCACCGGCTGATCGCGGAGCTGGCGGGCAACTCGATGGCGCTGAACGCGCTGGAGCGCATCTGGGACCAGATCCAGGTGTCCACGTTGCGCTCGCTGGCGCCGCCGTCGCGGCCCGCGCACGTGTCCGGCCAGCACGAAGAGCTCGTCGCCGCAATCGTCCTCGGCCGCGCGGAGGAGGCCGCCAGGGTCGCCCGCGCACACGTACTCGACACCCGTGCCATCACCCATAGCGAGGAGAGCGAGATATGACCCGCGAGCACACGTACCCGGTCGTGGTGACCTGGACCGGCGACAAGGGCACCGGCACCAGCGGCTACCGCGACTACGGCCGCGAGCACGAGCTGACGGCGGAGGGCCCGCCGGCCATCGCGGGCAGCTCCGACCCGGCCTTCCGCGGCGACCCGTCCCACTGGAACCCTGAGCAACTCCTGGTCGGCGCGCTGTCCCAGTGCCACATGCTGTCTTACCTGCACAAGTGCGCCGTGGCGGGCGTCGTCGTTACCGAGTACGTCGACAACGCGGTCGGGACCATGGCCGAGACCGCGGACGGCGGCCACTTCACCGAAGTGGTGCTGCGCCCTACAGTCACCGTGACGTCACCCGAGATGGCCGATGCCGCCGCCGAGCTGCACCATGACGCCCACAAGGCGTGCTTCATCGCCAGTTCCGTGAATTTCCCGGTACGCCACGAGCCGACCATCCGCGTCGCCGGCACCGACGCCACCGCGCCATAGCCCGATCGCGGCCTGGTGGGGGTTCAACAGCCCGCGCACTTCAGAGCGACACCACTGACGTAAGCGGCACGAGCGGCATCAGCGGCACCCACCGACGTGAGCAGCACGAGCGGTGTGAGCGGCACCACCGACGTGAGCAGCACGAGCGGTGTGAGCGGCACCACCGACGTGAGCGGCGTGAGCTGTGTGAGCGGCACCCACCGACGCGAGCAACACGAGCGACGTGAGCGGCACAAGCGGCGTGAGCGGCACAAGCGGCGTGGTGGCCGGTGGATGGCCTGAGGAGCATGATCACCACACACCGGCGCAGGCGGCGTCATGGTGCTGCCAGCGGAAGGTAGGACGCTCTCCCCGAGGGCGTCAGCGGGCGCGGTGGAGCGGGGCAGCGGAGAACATGGCCTCGGACGACGGCAGATGGGAAGCTCAGCCTCGGACGACAGGAGACGGGAAGCTCAGCCTCGGACGACGGCAGACGGAAAGCGCAGCCTCGGACGACGGCAGACGGAAAGCGCAGCCTCGGACGATGGCAGACGGAAAGCGCAGCCCCAGGAAGAACGCTGTCAGAAACGCCCGCCCCGGACGGCCGTCGCTGGATGGCATCCGTCAGAAGACGGCGCTCGCCTGAAGACAGGCCGGGGCCTTGAAGCGGCCGCGCCTGATGACCGGCATGAGATGGCAGCCGCCGGAATGCGTCCGGCGGGAGCCGCTCCAGAACGGGTCGATGACGGCCTGGAGAGCAGCGGGGAAACGGTTCGAGAACGAGCCGTGACCCAGCGTACGGAAGGTAGTGCAGGACGGCGCCGGAAAGGCGCCAACCCGTGACGGAATGGCTAGAAGGTGGCGGCCAGGGCCAGTGCGGCGGCGGCCTCGTGGCGGAGCACCATGATCAGGAGCGTGGCGACCAGCGTGGCGATGAGCAGCCAGCTGATCAGGATGATGACCGTGGAGCGGCGCGGCCGGCGCCTGCGGCCCGGTTGCCCCTTGGCCCTCGCCTCGCTGCGACGCACCCGCTCGTTGAACGACTCCAGTCGTGCGACGAGTCGCGGATCGTCGGCGACGAGGTGCTGCTCGATCTGGGCCAGCATCCGCTCCTCGTCCTGCGACCAGGCCATAGGCGCACCTCCCGAACGCAAGCTCTGCGACGTCTTTCTGCCCAACCCTGAAGATCATTAGCCCCCGGCTGACCTAGTAATTGCAACCTCTTTTCAGTTTGCGATCATGCTCGAACTCTTGTTCTAATCATGGCATGCGCTGGGACAACCTGCGCCTGGCCGGGCCCGGCCAGGACGATCCGGCCGTGCCGCTGTTCGCTCGCGGCGCGGTCACCCGCACGTTCGACACGCCCGAGTTCAGGGGGATGACCTTCTACGAGATCCGGGCGAGATCCATCATCAACCGGGTTCCGGGGGCCAGCCGGGTCCCGTTCGAGTACACGATCAACCCCTATCGCGGGTGCACACATCGCTGCATTTACTGTTTTGCCCGAAAAACGCATGAATATCTAGATTTGGATGTCGGGGCAGACTTCGATTCGAAGATCGTCGTCAAGGTCAACGCAGCCGAGCTGGCCCGTAAGGAGCTGGCCTCGCCGCGCTGGGGCGGCCACCACGTGGCCATGGGCACCAACGTCGACTGCTACCAGCGCGCGGAAGGCCGCTACCAGCTGATGCGCGGCATCCTGTCCGCATTGCGCGACGCGCGTAACCCGTTCTCGATCCTCACCAAGGGCACGCTGATCCTGCGGGACCTCGACCTGCTGACGGAGGCCGCGGACGTCACGGAGGTGAGCACCAGCGTGTCGGTCGGCTTCGTCGACCCGGGGATGTGGCGCGCGGTGGAGCCCGGCACCCCAAACCCGCGCAGGCGCCTTGAGGTGTGCGCGACGCTCAACGACAACGGCGTCGCCTGCGGCGTCCTGATGGCCCCGATCCTTCCGTATCTCACCGACTCCCCCACCCAACTGGAGGCCACCGTCAAGGAGATCGCCGCCTCCGGCGCCACCCACCTCGCCCCGATCGTGCTCCACCTGCGGCCCGGGGCGCGGGAGTGGTGGCTGGGGTGGCTGTCGCGCGAGCATCCGCGCCTGGTGCCCCGCTATCTGGAGCTGTACAGGCGAGGCGCGTACGCGCCCAAGTCGTACCAGGAACGGGTGACGGGCCTGGTCAAGGAGCTGGCCGAACGCCACGGCGTAGGCCGCGCGACCCCGGCCATGGCCCGCCGGCTCCCACCCCGGCCCGAGGCGTCTGTCCCGGACGAGCCGGAGCAACTACGCCTGCTCTGAGAGCCTCCTCTCGGTTCGGCCCGATCGGTGCGAGGTCCCATGGGTGGGAGGTCCCATGGGTGGATGGCGACCGCGAGCCGGCGGGATGCCAAGCATGGCGGCGGCTGAGGAAGCAGCCAACGGGATGACAACCTCGACCGCCTGAGGTGGCTGTCGTGCATACGTATGGGTTGCGCTGGAGGGAGCCGGCCCGGGTTCGTGAGGCCGCGTCGCTCGGCCCCTCTGATCGCCGTCACCGCAGCTGCCTCTTGCACGGGTTCAGAGCGCGGTCCCGCCCGCCGGATGTCGGATGGGGGTGCCGGGCAAACGGGCCGCCCTGTCCGGTGATCGATCGTGCACGCACGACAGCGCACGAGCCGGACGCCACCGAGCCACGACAGGAGTGGCTCGACGGCGCAAACCGGTTCGGTCGGTGCGACGAACGAACGCCCCAGTACCCACCGCAACGGCCACGGCCCAGCGTCCGTCGGCGTTCGGGAAGAGCGCCAAGCCCCGCGGCTCACCGGCCGTGCAGCCAAGGGCCGGGCAGCCGCCGAGCTGGGCAGCCGGTGGGCCGTGCCGCCGCCGAACCGGGCAGCCGGTGGGCCGTGCCGCCGCTGAGCCGGGCAGCCGGTGGGCCGTGCCGCCGCTGGGCCGGGCGGCCGCGATCAGTGATGAGAGCGAGTAGCGCCAAGGACTGGCTTCGATTCATCGACTCTCTTCATCTGTCGATCGATGGCATCGATTTGCTGCATCAAAGCTGGTCGCGGCAGCATGGCAGCACCAACCGGGCCGAGGGAGGGAGTGGCATTGGCGGACTCGACGGCGCGGGCCGGTTCGGTTGGTGCGCAGTTCGTGGCCCTCGCCATCGTGTGGGGCGCGAGCTTCCTGTTCATCAAGGTCTCGCTGGAGGGGCTGTCGCCGGCGCAGGTCATGGTCGGACGGCTCGCTCTTGGCGGGATCTTCCTGGCGGCGGTCATGCTCGCCACCCGGCGCCGGTGGCCGCGCGACGTACGGACGTGGGGATCGCTGGCGGTGATCTCGGTGTTCCTGTGTGTCGCGCCGTTTCTGCTGTACGCCTGGGCCGGCCAGTACATCCCGTCAGGGCTGTCCAGCATCTACAACGCCACCACCCCGATCGCGGCGCTGCTGGTGTCGTTGATCGTTCTTCCGGATGAACGGCTGACGCGTGCGCGTACGGCGGGACTGTTGATCGCGGCCGTCGGCGTGGTCGTCGTCGCCGCTCCCTGGAGCACTGTCGGCGAGGCCCACGGCGGCCCGCTCTTCCTCGCCCAGCTCGCGTGCCTGGGCGCCAACCTGTGCTACGGGATCGGTTTCGTGCTCAGCCGCCGACTGCTGCGCACCAACCGGTACGACCCCACGACCATCGCCGCCGGCCAGATCGTTCTCGCCGCCGCCATCGGCCTCGTGCTCGCGCCCTTCATCGGGGGGTTCGAGCCCGTCCTGGCGAGCCCCTCTGTCGTGACCGGTCTGTTGGCTTTGGGCGTGATCGGAACCGGGCTCGCCTACATCTGGAACACCCGGGTGATCGCCGCATGGGGCGCCACCGCAGCCTCCACCGTCACCTATGTGACGCCGGTCGTCGGCGTCATCCTGGGCATCCTCGTCCTCGGCGAGACCATCCACTGGAACGAACCCGCCGGCGGCCTGCTGGTGATCCTCGGCATCCTGATCAGCCAGGGGCGGCTCACCCCGCGTCGTCCTGGTCGCAGTGCGAGCCACGACGCCGACCGGCGTCCGGAGCGAACCAGCCCTTGATCGACGCCGCTCCTGAAACGAGATGCGCGAGGTGGCATGACGAGGGACGCCGCGGCGGCGGGCGTCGTACCGGCACGTTTGAACGTGTGAGTTTCGGCGCCCCGCCGGGGCCGGAGCCCTGCCCTGTGCTCGTGGCGCAGGGTTTTCGCCGGCCGCCAGCGGTTTGCCACGGTCCGTTCACATGATCGTCATCAGCCCGCACCACGCTGCACGAGGTCGGTCAAGGAGGCGCGGATGCGTTGGCTCACGTCGCTCGGCATAGCGATGCTCGTCCTGTCCACTGGAGTGCTCCCGGCGTCGGCGTCGGCGTCCGCCTCCCCGGACGGTACGCTGACGGTCGCCCCGGCGACGGTGCGCAGCGGTGAGCCGATCAAGGCGTCCTACACCACGCCCCGCCCCCACGCGACCAACTGGCTCGGCCTCTACACCGACCCTGGCGACGGCCCGGTGGACGAGAAGTTCGTGGGTCCGTCGTTGCGTTGGACCTATATCGCCGGGGAGAACGGTGAGGCCACCCTACCGACCGACGGGCTGGAGCCTGGCAATTACGTCGTCTTCGCCCTGGCGCAGGACGGCTACCAGTGGCTCGCCTCGCCGGTGAAGGTGCGGATCGCGAGCAACGCACCGCTGCACTTCATCACCGACGCCTTCGACCTGCGCAACGCCCGCGCCCTCGCGCCGTACCAGGCGAAGGTCGGGGGTCTG
This sequence comes from Nonomuraea sp. NPDC005650, assembly GCF_040605375.1. Classification (NCBI taxonomy): domain Bacteria; kingdom Bacillati; phylum Actinomycetota; class Actinomycetes; order Streptosporangiales; family Streptosporangiaceae; genus Nonomuraea; species Nonomuraea sp. NPDC005650. The sequence continues at coordinate 179,444 of NZ_JBEXCR010000016.1, read as the reverse complement.
GTACGCGGGGACACCGACGGGCTCACGTTCCGCAAGGTCAGCGGGCCGCGGTGGATCGCCGTGTCGGCCGACGGCGAGGTCACCGGGACGCCGCGCGTGCGCGACTCGGTGCGTCCGACGCCCCTGCGCGTCGAGGCCCGCAACGCGCGGGGCGAGACCGGCACGGCGACGGTCGGCATCGACGTACGGCGGCCGGGCCAGGACCTGGTGCCCGAGCTCAGGGCCATGAGCTTCAACCTGTGGCACAGCGGCAGCCAGGTCGACGGCGGCCGGGAGAAGGAGCTGCGGTTCCTGCTCAAGTCGGATGTGGACGTCGTGGGGCTCCAGGAGACTTCGGCCGCCTCCACCCGTGAGCTGGCCGAGGCGCTGGGCTGGGACTATCACCAGTCGGGCACCGACATCGGCGTGATCAGCCGGTACCCGATCATCGAACGCAAGGACCCAGTGGACAGCGGCCCGCTGTCGGTGGCGACGAAGGTCCGGGTACGGATCGGCGAGCGCCAGGACGTCGTGGTGTGGAACGTCCACCTCGGCTACAACCCGTACGGCCCGTACGACACCTGCTTCGGCAAGCTGACGCAGGATCAGCTGCTGGCAAACGAGGAACGCTCCGGCCGTACGCCCCAGATCAAGGCCGTGTTGCAGGAGATGCAGCCGGATCTGGACGCGGCGCGGCGCACGCCGGTGCTCCTGACGGGCGACTTCAACGCCCCGTCCCACCTGGACTGGACCAAGGCCACGAACCGGTGCGGTTACACCACGGTCCCGTGGCCGACCTCGGTGCTGCCCACGCAGGCGGGGCTGCGCGACTCCTACCGGGTCGCCCACCCGAACCCCGTGACCGCGCCCGGCATCACGTGGTCCCCGATCTATCCGGTGTTCACCGGGGGCTACGGGTACGACTCGCACAAGGGCGAACCCGAGCCGCAGGACCGGATCGACTTCGTCTACTACGCGGGCCCGCTGCGCGTGACCGGCTCCGAGGCGCTGGTCGAGGGCACGCCGACGGCCGTTCCCAACCATCGCGGCAACGACTGGACCTCGGACCACGCCGCCGTCCTGACCACGTTCCGCACGTCCCGCCGCTGACCCGGCCCGGGTCCCTGGGTCCGGGACCCGGAGCGGCGGCCGCGCTCCGGGTTTCGGACCAGCCGTAGGAGCGATGGAGCACCACGGGACGTGACCCTCGGAAGCGCGGAAGCGCGCTGGTTCGGGGCGGGCGCACGCGCAGCGGCTCGCGTACGGCGAGCGGGGGGCGGGGGTAGCGCCGGTCTCGATGTCGGTGACGGCCGGGCCGGTGGTGTGCGGCGGCGCGTGCGCGATGCGACTGGTCGGGCCCACCAGGGGGTGACCGTCAGCGGTCAGAAGTGCGGATCGAGTGCGCTGCCCCACGTGTAATTGCCGTCACCAGGTATCCGGAAATTGCAGCTGATTTTGTATGCCGCGCCGCCGGTCTTGTGGGTGAGATAGCTGTCTATCCGATACCACCCGTCCCAGGGTTGCCCAGGCCAGATCTGCGAGGTCCACGTATACGTCCCCTCGATGATGGGCCCGGTGTAGGTCTCGCACGGGGCACCGACATAGACCTCGGCAGGGGAATTGACGTAGGTGTACCAGCCGTAATCTCCCCTGTCTCCCGCCAGCCAGATATCTCGTCTCACGAGGTCCATCGGCATCGAGCCCAACGCCCATTCCGCCAGCCATTGAGTTCTTACGTTGTACGCCGTTTCGGCGGCGTATGCCGTACCCGTTGTGATCGGCAACGTCATCATGATGACCGCCGCCGTGACCAGATAAAGCTTCCTGAACGTGGCGCGCATGGAGCCTCTTTTCCTGGCGCGGAACCAAAGTAGTGGCTTCGGTACGGGGAGATGGTCGCCCGGCGGGCGAGAGAAATCCAGGGCGGCAACCGGGCATTCCACGGACATTGGCCGGGGCCCGGCTGACGGTCTCCGGGGTGGGCGCCGCGACCGGGTCGACCGCCCCGCCAGGGTGCCTCACGGCGGCTTCGGCCAGGACGCGATCGCACCTGCCGAGCCTGGGAGTTATGTTGTAAGCAAGTAATCATCTGGAGGGATGGATGGCCGATCCTCTCGACGCCTACTCCCAGGTCGTCTCCTCTGTCGCCGCCCAGCTCCTCCCGAAGGTCGCTGCCGTCCGCACAACGAGAGGCAGCGGATCGGCCGTCGTCCTCGATGAGAGCGACTTCCTCACCGGCCGGACCTTCACGTATGGCTCGCCGAGCTTCCTGCTGACCAACGCGCACGTGATCGGCTCCTCCCAGGCCGGCACCGTGGCCTTCGCCGACGGGAGCTCGGGGGACTTCACCGTGGTGGGCCGGGATCCGCTGTCGGATCTGGCGGTGATCAGGTCTCAGACGGCCATGCCTCCGCCGGCCACGCTCGGCGACAGCGACGAACTGGTCGTGGGACAGCTCGTCGTGGCCGTGGGCAATCCGCTGGGGCTGTCCGGGTCGGTGACGGCCGGGGTGGTGTCGGGGCTCGGGCGGTCGTTGCCAGCGCGCAGCGGGTCGGCCGTACGGCTCATCGAGGACGTGATCCAGACCGACGCCGCGCTCAACCCGGGGAACTCCGGCGGCGCGCTGGCCGACTCGCAGGCGCGGGTGGTCGGGATCAACACGGCGGTGGCCGGGGCGGGCGTGGGGCTCGCCGTCCCTATGAACGCCACGACCCGGTCCATCATCGCCGCGCTGATCAGGGACGGGCGGGTCCGACGGGCCTTCCTGGGGCTGGTGACCTCGCCCGCGCCGCTGCCGGAGCCGCTGCGGCGGCGGACCGGGCAGACGGGGGCGCTGCGCGTGGTGGAGGTGGTGCCGGGCTCTCCCGCCCACCGGGCCGGGCTGCTCGCCGGTGACCTGGTGCTGAGTGCGGGCCGCAGCCCGGTGGGGGACGCGCAGAGCCTGCAGCGGCTGATGTTCGCCGACGCCATCGGGCAGCCGTTACCGATCACCGTCTATCGGAACGGGGCGTTGGTCGATGTCATCGCGGAGCCGGTGGAACTCACCGGCTCCGGCGTCTGACCCGCCCCGCCCGGAGCCGGACCGCACGAGATCGCGGCCGCCCCAGGGCGGGGTTGGGCGTCCGGAGGCCGGGGTGTCCTAGAGCGGTGTTGGGCCGCCCGGGGCCGTTGACGGTGGCGGTCCGGCTGAGGCTGCTGCCGTTTCGTCCGCAGCCGGAGACGAGGCCGGAGCTGGAGCAGGGGCCGGACCGGAGGCGTTCGAGTCCTGGGTGTGTGGGTCCTGGGTGTGTGGGTCCTGGGTGTGTGGGTCCTCGGGGGTGGGGGGGCGTTGGGGGCGGACGTAGGTGCCGTTGCGGCGGGCCAGGAGTTCGGACAGCAGCGCGTCCCACTTCTCCCCCACCGCGTCCACGTCATACGTCCGCGCCGTCTCCAGCGCCCCCGCCGCCAGGTCCCGCCGCAGTTGCTCGTCCTCGATCACCCGGATGATCGAGGAGGCCAGGTTGGCATTGGTACGCGGCTTGACCAGCAGCCCGTCGGCCTCGTGAGTGATCATCTCCTTGGGCCCGTGCGGGCTGTTGAAGCTGACGATCGCCAGCCCCTTGCCCATCGCCTCCAGGATCGTCATCGGGAAGCCCTCGTGACGCGAGCTGAGCACGAAGATCGACGCCTTCTCCAGCTCGGCCCCCACGTCGGCCGTGGGCCCGGGCAGCTCGATCTTGTCCTGCAGCCCGGCCTCCACGATCTGCTGGGCGAGGTTCTCCTCCTGGGGCCCGGCGCCGAAGATGCGCAGCGTCCAGTCGGGGTGGGCGGCGGCGACCGTCTCCCAGGCGGTGATGAGCCGGTGGAAGCCCTTGATGCGGGTCATCCGGCCGACCGCGATGGCGACCTTGGCGTCCAGCTTGGAGACGCCGCCGGTCATCGGCGGGACGGCGTTGGGGATGCGGGTCAGCTTCTTCGGCTTCTTGGGCAGCGTCTCACGGTAGTCGCGCAGGTCGGCCTTGGTGAGCGTGACCAGGGCGTCCAGCCGGCGGTAGCGCCACTTGATGAGCTCCTGCATCGGCTCGGACTGGGTGCGGAGCGCCACGTGCTCCTGCCCGATCGTGATGACGCCGGGCAGTGCTAACTGGGCCACCGCCAGGTTGAGCCCGGGGCGGGTGGCCATCAGCACGCCGGTGTCGAGCGAGCGGATGTAGCGGGCGAGCTTGAGGTCGGTCCACAGGTTGAAGCGGTGGTAGGCCGACTCCTCCTTGGGGATGATCCGGCTCGGCATCTTCGACAACATCGCGCGCACCGGGTCGGCGCTGGGGTTGAGCCGGTCGTCGAGGAAGCGGAACTTCACCCGCGGGTCGATGGGGAAGAACGGTTCCTCGACCTCCTTCAGGATGCTCACGATCTCGACGTCGTGCTCCTTGGCCAGGTAGCTGGCCAGGTTGAACACGGTCCTGATCGTGCCGCCCATCCCGTACGCGTGCAGCAGCAGAATGCGGACCTGCCGCGTCGAAGGCGGGGGCGCGCTGCGTACTTTGCGTCGGTTGTACCCCCGATACAGCCGGACCACCGCCGACTTGCCCTTGCGTGCCAATGCGCGCACCTGACATATCCCCCTTTGTCCACCGGAAGAAGTCTCAACACACATGGCCGGTGACGAGGAATCTCGTCACCGGCCTATTGTCCCGCTTCAGTGGAGTGCACGTGTTCATCCCCTATGCGCTTTCCCCACCTATGATCCTTAGACGCCCGTAACCTCGCTAAGGTTGCATGCGCGGCCGATGCCGGAGATCGGGAGTATGCGGCGGATGTTCGGCCAGCAGGCCGAGCGCGGCGTCGATGGCCCGTTCGAGCTGGGTGTCCACGCCCCTGGCGAAATCCTGCGGAGTGATGTCGACCTCGATGTCGGGGTCGGTGCCGTAGTTCTCGACCTGCCAGCCGACGTCGTCGAAGGCGAAGGAGAACTCCGGCTGCGTCGTCACCGTGCCGTCGGCGAGCCGGTGGCGCGGCCAGATGCCGATGACGCCGCCCCAGGTGCGCTTGCCGACCAGCGGGCCCAGCTTCAGCAGCTTGAAGGTGTGGCTGAAGATGTCGCCGTCGGAGCCCGCCCACTCGTTCGTGATCGCCACCAGCGGCCCGCGCGGCGACTCCGGCGGGTACGGCTCCGGGTCGCCCCACCGCGGATAGTCGTAACCGAGCCGCCGCCTGGCCAGCTTCTCCAGCAGCAGCGCGGACACGTGTCCGCCGCCGTTGAAGCGTACGTCCACGATGAGCGCCTGCCGGTCGCACTCGGCCAGGAACCCCCGGTGGAACTCCCCGAACCCCTCGGGCCCCATGTCGGGCACGTGCAGGTAGCCCACCCGGCCGCCGGAGCGCTGGTGGCACTCGGCGCGGTTGAGGTTGACCCAGTCGCGGTAGCGGGCCGGCTGCTCGTCGGAGACGGCGCGCACGGTGACGGTGAACACCCGCTCCTCCCGCCGCAGCGTCAGCTCGACCTCCTCGCCGGCCTGGTTGACCAGTCGCTCGTTCGGGGTCGCGGCCTCCCCGATGGGCGCGCCGTTGATGGCCAGGACCGCGTCGCCCTTGCGTACGTCGACGCCGAGCCGGTTCAGCGGCGAGGTCGCCGCCGGGTCCCACGGGTCACCGGTCACGATGGAGCCGAGGTGGTAGACGCCGTCGCGGTAGTCCCAGTCGACGCCCAGCTTGCCCTGGGTGTAGTCGGGCCCCGGGCGGTATTCGCCGCCGCTCTCGAAGGCGTGGCTCGTGGCGAGCTCGCCGTGCAGCTCCCACAGCAGGTCGGAGAACTCACCCCGGGTCGTGACCCGCTCCACCAGCGGCCGGTAACGGTCGTAGACGGCCGCCCAGTCGACGCCCGCCATGTCCTCGCTCCAGAAGTTCTCCAGTTGCAGCCGCCACGCCTCCCGGAACATCTGCCGCCACTCCGCCTCAGGGCAGACCGAGACCTTGATCCGCGACAGGTCGATCCACCCGCTCTCGCGCCCCGGCGCCTCCTCGTCCTCGGGCGCCTCGCCCGCCTTGACCACCCGCAGCCTGGAGTCGGCGCGGTAGAGCAGCGTCTTGTGGTCGCGGCCCAGCTCGAAGTCGGTGACGCCGTCGGCGAAGTGCTCCTTCTTGCCCTTGGCGAAGTCGAACAGGTGCAGCGAGCTCTCGCCTTCGAGCGGGCTGGTCAGGATCAGCGCCTTGCCCTTGAGCCCGGCCACCTTCTCGTAGCGGCCCTCGGGCAGCGGGAACTGGGTGACTCGCCGGGTCAGCCCGTCGACGTCGACGCGCAGCGGCTCCGGCTCGTCGTCGTCCTCGCCGTCCCCGTCCCCGTCCTTCGCGTCCAGGGGACGTTGGACGGGCATGAACGGGTCGGGCGCGTCCGCCTGCAGCGCCACCGCGTACGGGCGCGTCCCCAGCGGGAAGCCCAGGTCGAACTGGAGCTGGTCGTAGACCGGCGAGAACGTGCGCTGGCCGATGAAGTAGAGGTAGCGGCCCTGCGGGTCGAACGCCGGCATCGAGTCCTGCAGCACCGGCTCCGTGGCCTGCAGCGTCCGCCCGGTCTCGGGGTGGTGCAGCTTGATCGCGCTGGACTGCGCGTCGAGCGGGCTCGCGTACGCCAGCCACCGCCCGTCGTGCGACCAGGCCGGGTCCTCGGGCGAGCCGTGCGGGTTGGCCTCCACCAGCTCCGCCCGCCCGGCGGCCAGGTCGAGCACGTGCAGCTCGTAGCGGTGGTTGACGACGGCCACCCGGTCGTGGACCGGGTCGGGGACGAGCGCCGTGATCCGCCCCAGCCGGGCCACCTCCGTGCCGCCGCCGCCCTCGTGGCCTTCGAGGACGACCAGCCGCTCCTCGTCGCCCTCGTCGCTGGCCGCCGCGATCAGCCGGGTGCCGTCGTTGAGCCAGGTCAGGAACCGGTAGCGGACGCCGTCGGGCGAGCCGTGCTGGGTCACCGGGCCCTCCCAGTCGGCCATCGCGTACGCCTTGCCGCGCGCCGTGACGGCCAGCGCGCTGCCGTCGGGGCTGAGCGTGGCGCTGTCGAGGTATTCGGCGGGGTCGACGAACCTGCGGTTGCGCTGCGTCCTGGAGCTGGCAAGCTGCACGTCCAGCCGGTGGGCCGGCTCGCCGAGGTCGAGCAGGTGGAGGTCGGCGCCCGCGTGGTAGACCAGCCGGTGCCCGTCGCCCGACAGGTTGCGCGCGTAGTAGTCGTCGTGGTGGGTGTGCTTGCGCAGGTCCTGGCCGTCGGGGGTGCACGAGTAGACGTTGCCGACGCCCTCGTGGTCGGAGATGAAACACACCCGGCCGCCGCTCCAGCAGGGCGAGGCCAGGTTTCCCGGCAACCGGATCAGCCGCCGGAACTCGCCGTCGCCCCGCGGGTCGATCCACAGGTCGCCGACCGTGCCGCCGCGGTAGCGCTTCCACCGCGCCGGGTCGGCGGTGTTGCGCCCGAGCACGATCATGCCTTCTGGCCCGTACGCGATCGAGTTCGCCGGGCCGTACGGGAGCCGCTCGGGGACCCCGCCGGGCGCGACGCGGTGCAGCCATTTGCGGCCCTCGAACGGCTGGGCGGCGTCGCTGGCGTACAGGATGCGCCCTTCGGGGTCCCAGCCGGTGACCGTGCAGCGCGCGCCGTGGAAGGTGAGCCGGCGGGCGGCGCCACCGTCGGAGGGCATGACGTACACCTCTTCCGGGCCCTCCTCGCGCCCGACGAAGGCGAGCTGGTCGCCGCGCGGTGAGATGCGCGGATAGCCCGCCTCGGCGAGCCCCGCGGTCAGCCGGAAGGCCCGCCCGCCCTGGGCGGAGACCATCCACAGGTCGTCCTCGGCCGCGAAGACGACCACGTCCTGGAAGACAGCGGGAAAACGCAGGTAGCCGGACATGTGCGCCACTCCTGGTAGAGCCGACAGCCGAGGGCCCGCGGCCCCCGGCTGTCAGATCACATCACCCGGGTCAGACATTTCGCCACTGCTGCCCGGCGATCTCGGCCGGCGCCCGGCCGTCCCGCCCGGGCAGCCGGAACCACGCCTGCCCCGTCCGGGTCACTCCTCTTCGGAGGTCGACTTCCTGGTCTCCCTCTTCGTCTCCTTGGCCTGCCTGCTGGTCTTGATGGCCTGCTTCTTCGACTTACCGGACTTGGCGGCGGGTTTCTTCTTCGTGTCTGCCATGGGAATCCCCCCTGTACGGACATGGCACCTTGAATGGTGCACTGTGCCACTTAATACCCATCTTCCACAGAAACCCGACATAACACCTATCTTGTGGGCCGGTCGCCGGCCGGGGCGGACCACCAGACGCCCTCCCCGTGGGACAGCCCCGGCAGCCGCCGCTCGAACTCGTGCACCGCCGCCGCCGGGATCTCGCCCTCCAGCACCCAGGTGTCATCGCGCCTGCCGGTGTCGTGCAGCTCGCCGCCCAGCGCCGCCAGCCTGGCGGTGACCGCGCTGAACGCCTCCAGCGGCACCTCCAGCTCGAACCGGTGGCACGGCTCGTACACGGTGGTGCCCGCCAGGCGCAGCGCCCGCATGAGCACGATCGGGGTGCGACCGCGAAAGTCGGCCGCGACCGTGACCGGCGCGACGTAGCCGGTCCGGGTCACCGTGACGAGCACGTCGGTGACCGGCCAGCCGTGCGGGCCCTCGCCCAGGGCCAGGCGCACGCTCTCCTCGATGGCCCGGTGGTAGGACAGCGGCAGCGAGCCGAGGTCGACCTCCAGCCGGTAGCCGACGCCGGAGCCCCTCGGGCCCGGCTCGACGCGCAGGCCCACGGTCGCCGTGAACTCGTTGCGGCCCTGGCGCTGGATCTCCTCGACGACCTCCGCGGTGCCCGACGGGCGCTCGAAGTAGACGGGCCGGCTCGGCTCGAACAGCGCCTCGACGCCGAAGTCCCTGGCCAGGGTCTCGCCGATGACCTCTTTCTGCACCTCGCCGTACAGCAGCACCGAGGTCTCGCCGCCGGCCAGGGTGCGGGTGCCGATCAGCGGATCCTGCTCGGCCAGCGCGAGCAGCGCGGCGTGCAGGCGCGGCTCGTGGCCGGGGACGCGGGGCTGCACCACGGTCTCCAGGCTGGGCGGGGTGAAGTGGGCCCGGTGAGCGGGCCCTGGCTCGCCCAGGTGGTCGCCGACGCGGATCTCGGGCACGCCCCAGACCTTGACGATGTCCCCGGCCACCGCCTGCCGCCGCCCGGGCGAGCCCGCGACGGCCAGCGCGGTGAGCCTGCCGTCGTAGCTCTGCCGGCCCCGGTGGAAGGTCAGGTGCTCGCGCGCCCGCAGCGCGCCCGCGCGTACCCGCAGGTAGGCCACCTTCTCCCCGGAAGGCGCGCGCTCGATCGCGAACACCGCCGCCCGCGCCGCCTCCTCCGGCTCCCCGTCCGGCTCCCCGTCCGGCTGGGTCACGGCGGGCAGCAGGTGGACGGCGTCGAGCAGCTCGCCGACGCCCTGCCCGGTCAGCGCCGAGCCGAACAGCACCGGACTGGCCTGCCCGGCGGCGCACTGCCGGGCCAGCGCCGCGCGTACCTGCCCGAAGTCGGGCGTCTTGCCCTCGACGAGCAGCTCCAGCAGCCCGTCGTCGCGCTCGGCCAGCACCTCGGCCGCCTCCTCCGGCGAGGCGACGGCGGCGGTGGCGGCCGCCCTGGAGCCGAGGTGCCGCACGGTGTTCAGGGCGACGCTGTACGGCGAGAGCCGCCGCCGGATGTCGGCCAGCAGCTCCCGCTCCCTGGCGCCGGCCCGATCGATCTTGTTGACGAAGATCAGCGTGGGCAGGCGCAGCTTGCGCAGGGTCTTCATCAGGACCCGGGTGTGCGGCTGCACGCCCTCGACGGCCGACAGCACCAGCACGGCGCCGTCGAGCACGCCGAGCGCGCGCTCCACCTCGGCCACGAAGTCGGCGTGGCCGGGCGTGTCGACCAGGTTGACCCGCAGGTCGCCCAGGCTGAAGGAGGCCACGGCCGTGCGGATGGTGATGCCGCGACGGCGCTCGATCTCGCCGGTGTCGGTCTGGGTGCTGCCCGCGTCCACGCTGCCGAGCCGGTCGATGACCCCGGTCTCGAACAGCAGCCGCTCAGTGAGGCTGGTCTTGCCCGCATCCACGTGCGCGAGGATGCCGATGTTCAGGATGTGCACGGTGATGGAAGTCCTCGGGAACTCTCGTGCCAATAGGGCTCTGGGAGATTCCGAGGCGCCGCATCTGCTGCTCCTGATCGTCGGCGGACGGTTGCCGGGCCATCCTGCCATCGCCGGCGGGCCGCCGGCCAACCATTTACAGGGCTTGAGCCAGGGCCGCGCCGCAGAAGGCCGCGCCCAGCCCGGCCACCACACCGGCGCCCGCGTTGGCCACCGCGTGGAAGCGGGCGCCCTCCTCGACCAGCCGCACCGTCTCGTACCCGAACGTCGAGTACGTGGTCAGCGCCCCGCAGAACCCGGTGCCGGCCAGCGCCATCACCCCGCCGCCGACGGGCAGCCCGACCAGGAAGCCCAGCAGCGCCGACCCGGCCACGTTCACCGCCAGCGTCCCCCACGGGAACACCGTGTCGTGCCGCGCCTGCACGGCCCGGTCGGCGAGATACCGCAGCGGCGCGCCGACCGCCGCCCCCAGGACGATCAGCAATAACGTCATCGCACGCCCGCCAGCATCCTGACGACCCGCCTGGTCAGCCACATGCCCGCCACCACGGCCGCCAGCGCCGTCACCAGCGTGGCCGCCAGGTAGGCCAGCCCCGTCAGCGGCGCCCCCGCCGTCACCGCCCGCTGGATGTCCACCACGTACGTGGAGAACGTCGTGTACCCGCCCAGCACCCCCACGCCCAGGAACGGCCGCACGAGCCGGTGGGCAGGCCGCGCCTCCGCGATCACCACCATGAGCACGCCGATCAGCAGGCACCCGGACACGTTGACGAGGAACGTCGCCCAGGGGAAGTCCCCCGGCCCGGACGGCATCGCCGACTGCAGGCCATGCCTCGCCAGCGCGCCCAGCGCGCCGCCGGCCGCGATCGCGCCGAGCACGGGCCAGTGCAGCTCGGCGCGCTGCGCCGGGATGTGGAGATCGACGTCCGGGTCGATCGGACGATCAGTCACATAACCCTCCCCGTGTCAAAACACCGGATGCCGGGAATTTCTCTAGACAACCTTTGATGTTCGGAGGCCTGCTTGAGCACGAAGGACGCCATCGCCCTTCTAGCGGGAGCCATCATCGTCGTTTCCTTCGTCGGCGGCGCCAAGACCTCTCCGGCCACCGCCACCAGCCCCCTGGGCAACGCCAGCGGGACCAGGCCCGGCCTGGCACCCATCATCTCGGACACCGACAGGGCCAGGGCACGCGCCCTCGTCAAACGGGTACGCGTCAAGGGCCTCGGCCCCAACACCGGCTACGAGCGCACCCGGTACGGCGGCAACTGGGCCGACACCGCGACCGGGGTGCCGTACGCGCGCAACGGCTGCCGCACCCGCGACGACCTGCTGGCCCGCGACGGCCGGAACGTGAAGTACCGGTCGGGCTCCAGCTGCGAGGTCGTCTCCATGGAGCTGACCGACCCCTACACCGGCAGGACCATCCACTGGCACAAGGACAACCCGGACGCGGTGCAGGTCGACCACGTGGTGCCGCTGAACTACGCCTGGCGCATGGGCGCGCCGCGCTGGCGGATGTCCAAGCGGCTCGACTTCGCCAACGACCCGCTGAACCTGCTGCCCGTGGCCGGCCCCGCCAACGAGCAGAAGGACGCCTCCGGCCCGGCGAGCTGGTTACCGCCGCAGCGGCGCATCCGCTGCGCGTACGTCACCCGCTTCGCGCAGGTCGCGCTCAAGTACGGCGTGCCCGTCACCGCGGCCGACAAGAAGATGATGCTGGCCCAGTGCCGGTGACGTGCGGGCTAGCGCGGGTCGTCCCAGGTGAAGCCGTGCTCGAACGTCTGCTGCGCCAGGATCCGCTGCCCCTCCATGTTCGGGTGGAAGTAGTCCCACTTGCTGACCTGGTCGAGCGTGAACGGGAACGAGAACACCGCGCCCCCGTCGCTGTGGCAGCCTGACCCGAACGCGGCGCACGCCTTGGCCGCCGCGCGGTTGTAGGCCATGACCCGCGCCCGCACCCGCTCGCGGCGGTCGGCGTCGGCGCGCTTGGTCGAGGTGGGGTTGGCGAGCATGCTCTGGCAGATGCGACCGGCCGTCCAGAACGTGCGGGCGAGCGGCTGGGTCTTGCCCACGTGCCACAGCCGCCGCAGGTCGGGGATGCTGGCGACGAACACGCGGGCCTGCGGCATCCCGGCCCGCAGCTCGGCCAGCGCCGCGTCGATCCGGCTCCGGTACGTGTCGACGGGCGTCATGTCCTGCTCGGTGCGCACGCACGCGTCCTGCGCGCCGACCAGGATCGTCACGTAGTCGGCCTTGGCGGCGACGGCCTTGCGCACCTGGGCGAGCAGGTCGGCGCTGGTGGCCCCGGGGGCGGCGAAGGTGAGGTTGTGCTTCTGGAGCGTTCCCGACATGGCCGACAGGCGCAGGTAGTGGCTGCTCACTCCGCGGTTGTCGCCGGAGGACCACGAGCGCGCGGGGCAGGAGACGTACCAGCCGCAGGCGTTGAAGCCGGTGGAGATCGAGTCGCCGAGCGCGGCCATGATCTCGGGGACGGGCTGGGCCGCGGCGGCCTGGGCCGGACCCGTGGCGGAGACGAGGAGCATTGCGGCGAGGACTGAGCCCAGGCGACCGATCATGAGCCCAAGGTAGGAAGCGGATCAGCGGCACACCATGATGTCCGGCAAGGTCTGTGATTTCCGGACCGACTTCATATCGCCGCTTGACAGCCCGGCCCTGATGAGGATGGGGTAAATGCAGCTCAACGTCTGGTTTTATCCGGGTTCGTTGACCGTAACCTCGCATTCACGGGGGTCTGAGTCGAACGTGTTCAGTTCCCGCATAGAGTGTCTTGGGTGAGTGTCGCGCTCGGAACAACCCGCCCGCTACCGGTTCGCACCACCCCTGTCGGCGACCCGGGTGACCTGCTGGCATCTCTGCCCAGGACGGCACCCTACGCCTGGGTGCGCAACGGCGAGGGCCTCGTCGGCTGGGGACAGGCCGCACGGGTGGCCGTGCCGCCGGGCCCGGGCAGGTTCGCGTGGGCCCGCCAGTGGCTGGCCGGCGTGTTCGGCGACGCCCACGTCGACGACGCCGTGCGCACCCCCGGCTCCGGCCCCGTCGCCTTCGGCAGCTTCACCTTCGACGAGGACGCCCACGGCTCCGTCCTCGTCGTCCCGCGCGCCGTGCTGGCCCGCCGCGACGGTCACGCCTGGCTCACCACGATCGGCGACGCCCCGCTGGAGACGTTCTCCCCCATCCGCGACCCCGGCCGCATCAGCTACGGCGACGGCAGCCTGAGCGCGCCCGAGTGGGAGCACGTCGTGGCCAGGGCCGCCAAGCGCATCCGCGAGGGCGAGCTGGAGAAGGTCGTGCTGGCGCGCGACCTGGTCGCCACCGCCGAGCGGCCCATCGACGTGCGCCTGCTGCTCACCCGGCTGGCCCGGCGCTATCCCGAGTGCTACACCTTCTCGGTCGCGGGGCTGGTGGGGGCCACGCCCGAGCTGCTGATCCGGCGTACGGGCCAGGAGATCGAGTCGCTCGTGCTGGCCGGCACCACCCCGCGCGGCATCGGCCCGGCCGACGACATCGCCCGCGGGGCCGCGCTGTTCGCCTCGCCGAAGGACCGGCACGAGCACGAGTGCGCCATCGCCTCGGTGCGCCAGACGCTGGCCCCGCTCTGCGCCTCGCTGGAGACGCCGGACGAGCCCGAGCTGCTGGTGCTGCCCAACGTCCAGCACCTGGCCAGCCACGTCACCGGGCGGCTGGCCGACGGGGCCTCCGTCCTCGACGTGGTCGCCGCCATGCACCCGACGGCGGCCGTCGGCGGCACCCCGACCCCCACCGCGATCGAGGTCATCCGCGAGCTGGAGGGCATGGACCGGGCCGGCTACGCCGGGCCCGTCGGGTGGATCGACGCCCACGGCGACGGCGAGTGGGGCATCGCGCTGCGCTCGGGGCTCGTCCAGGGCCGCCGGGCCCGGCTGTTCGCGGGCGGCGGCATCATGGGCGACTCCGACCCGGTCGCCGAGCTGGCCGAGGCCCAGGCCAAGTTCCGGGTCATGCAGTACGCGCTGGAGGGCTGATCAGCCGGGGACGTGGATCTCCTCGCCCACGTCCACCCGCGCCCGCCCGGCCGTCAGCGTGGCCACCCAGTCCGCGAACGGCGCCACCTCGTCCTCGCCCACGGAGACGGCGAAGGTGACCTCGCCCGCGTACGTCACCTCGCGCACCGGGTGGCGGGAGGCCCGCAGGTCGTTCTCCACCCGCCCGGCCTGGTCGTGGGCCACCGCCACGCGTACGACCCTGGCCGGCACCATCCGCACCGGCTCGGCCCGGTCGAGGGTCTCGGTCACGGCGGAGCCGTAGGCGCGCACCAGCCCGCCCGCCCCCAGCAGGGTGCCGCCGAAATAGCGGGTCACCACCGCCACCACGTCGCTGAACCCCCTGCCCACCAGGGCCTGCACCATCGGCGTGCCCGCCGTGCCGCCCGGCTCGCCGTCGTCGTCGCCCTTCTGGACGCGCTGCCCGACGACGTAGGCGGTGCAGTTGTGGGTGGCGCCGGGGTGTTTCTGCCGCCGCTCGCCGATGAACGCGACGGCCTCCTCGACGCTACGCGCCGGCGCCAGCGCGCAGATGAACCGCGAGCGCTTCGCCTCCGTCTCGTGCTCGACGACGGAGGTAAGGGTCAGGTACGGCGCAGGCACATTCGACAGGTTATGCCCTTGCCGGGCGAACTCCGGAAGCTGCCATCTCGTCATTCCAGCAGGACCTACGGGAGGGTCTCATGGACACCGTGAACGACCTCATGCCCTTCGTCTCCTCCGCGATCGACGCCTACGGCGTGAGCGTGCTGGCCAAGACCCGCGAGCTGGCCGCCGACACGGCCGTGGCCCGTGGCACCCGCATCCTGCAGCGGGTCTTCGGCCGCGGTGACGCCGCGTCCAGACAGGTGATCGAGACGGTGGCGAACGCCAAGCCGGACGACGAGCCGAGCCGCGCCGCGTTGAAGCTGGCCATCATGGAGGCGTTCCTCGCCGACCCCCATCTGGCGCGCGAGGTCGTGGCGATGCTGCCCAGGATGACGGATGACATGATCGTCACAGGGGAGAACGCCCCCGTCCCCTGACGCGAAGGAGGACACCCCTTGCCCAGCGAAGGCGGGAGCAGGCTGCTGGCCGTCAGCGATCTGCACGTCGGCTACGAGGACAACCGGGCCATCGTCCAGGAGCTGAAACCGGCCGACCCCGGCGACTGGCTGCTGGTCGCGGGCGACGTCGGCGAGCGGCTGGAGGACATCGCCTGGGCGCTGGGCCTGCTGGCCTCGCGGTTCGACCGGGTCGTCTGGGTGCCGGGCAACCACGAGCTGTGGACCCCTCCGGGGGATCCGCAGGAGCTGCGCGGCGTGGCCCGCTACGACCACCTCGTCGCCATGTGCCGTGGCCTGGGCGTGCTGACGCCGGAGGACGCGTACCCGGTGTGGGAGGGAGCGGGCGGGCCGGTCCGGATCGTGCCGCTGTTCCTGCTCTACGACTACACGTTCCTGCCGGCGGGCCATCTCACGAAGGCGAGCGGGCTCGCGTACGCGCACAGCACCGGCGTGGTCTGCACCGACGAATACCTCCTGCACCCCGACCCGTACCCGAGCCGCGAGGCGTGGTGCCGGGCCCGGGTGAGCCTGACCAGGCAGCGGCTGGCCCTGCTGGACGACCTGCCGCTGGTCTTCGTGAACCACTATCCGCTGGTACGCGAGCCGACCGACGTCCTGCGCTACCCGGAGTTCGCCCAGTGGTGCGGCACGACCGCCACCAGGGACTGGCACACGCGCTACCCGACCGCCGCCATGATCTACGGCCACCTCCACATCCCCCGCGTCACCTGGTACGACGGCGTGCGCTTCGAGGAGGTCTCGCTCGGCTACCCCAGGGAGTGGCGCGCCCGGCCGGGCGGCCGCAAGCTCCTGCGCGACGTGCTCGTCACCTAGCAGGCGCCCGCAGTACGCCGGAAATCGCAAACACTTCTTCGCGAAGAAGTGTTTGCGAAGAAGTGTTTGCGGTTTAGGCTGCGAGCCATGACCCCATCCCCCGACAGCGTGGTCGTCCTCGACGCCAAGGGCCTGCGCGCGCTCGCCCACCCCCTGCGGGTTCAGCTCGTCGACCTGCTGCGCAAGCACGGCCCGTCCACCGCCACCCGCCTGGCCGAGCGCCTGGGGGTGAACTCCGGAACGGCCAGCTACCACCTGCGCAGGCTGGGCGCCGCCGGGTTCGTGGAGGAGGACGCCGAACGCGGCAACGCGCGCGAGCGCTGGTGGCGCTCGGTCCACCGGACAACCCGGCTCACCGACGACGACGGGCTGTCCGAGCGGGAGCCGGAGGCGGTGCTGGCGTACATGCAGTCCATCGCCGCCCTCTACAACCTGCGCACCCAGCAGGCGCTCAGCGAGCTGCAGACCATGCCGCAGCCGTGGCGCGGCGTGCTCGACCTCAGCGCCGTCCCGTTCCGCCTCACCCCGGAGGAGGCGGGGCGGCTGCGCGCGGACCTGACGGAGCTCTTCGCGCGCTACCGGCGCGACGGCGACGAGGCGCCGGCGGACGCCGTCCGCGTCTACCTGATGACCCAGGTCATCCCCGAACTGGACACCCCCGGGGAGCCGTGATGGAGCCGCGCGGGTCCTTACGGCCGATCGCCGGGGTGCTGACGGCCATCACCGTGTCGATGACCGGGACGCGGGTGTCGGCCATCGCGCTGCCCTGGTTCGTGCTGACGACCACCGGCAGCGCGGTGTGGACGGGGCTGGTGGCGTTCGCGGAGATGGCGCCGTACGTGCTGGTCAAGGCGCTGACGGGGCCGCTGGTGGACCGGGCGGGGCCGCGCCGGATCTCGTGGGTCGCCGACGTCGTGAGCGCCTCGGCCGCCGCCGCGATGGTCGGGCTGCACGCGCTCGGCCTGCTGCCCCTGGGCATGATCGTCGCGCTGGTCGCGGTGATCGGCGCGGCCCGCGGGCCGGGCGACCTGGCCAAGGAGATCATGGTCCCCGAGGCGGCCGAACGCGGGCGGGTGCCGCTGGAGCGGGCCACCGGGCTGATGGGCGTGACGGAACGGCTGGCCACGACCGTGGGGCCGGGGCTGGGCGGCGCGATGGTGGCGCTGCTCGGCCCGCTGTCCAGCGTGGGCGTCAGCGCCGCCCTGTTCGCGCTCGGATCGGCGGTCGTGGCCGTGGCGCTGCCCCGCGGCCTCGGGCACCGCGCCCCCGCGCACGACGAGGAGGAGGGATACTGGCGGCGGTTCGGCCAGGGCTTCGCGTTCCTGCGCGGCGAGCCGCTGCTGCTCGCGATGATCGTCATGGTCACCGCCACGAACCTGCTGGACGCGGCCTGGAGCCAGGTGCTCGCGCCCGTGTGGGCCAAGGAGTCCGGCCACGGGCCCGCCGTCCTGGGGCTGAGCGTCAGCGTCATAGGGCTGGCCGCCGTCGGGGGCAGCCTGGTGGCCACGGCGGTGGCGCACCGGATGCGGCGCAGGCCGGTGTTCTTCGTGGCGTTCCTGCTCGGCGGGCCGCCGAAGTTCCTCATCCTGGCCGTGGACACGCCGGTGTGGGCGCTGGTGGCCGCGTGCGTGGTGATCGGGTTCAGCGCCGGCTTCCTCAACCCG
The DNA here is from genome assembly GCF_040605375.1 of Nonomuraea sp. NPDC005650. NCBI lineage: Bacteria > Bacillati > Actinomycetota > Actinomycetes > Streptosporangiales > Streptosporangiaceae > Nonomuraea > Nonomuraea sp. NPDC005650. Next base: position 161,773 of record NZ_JBEXCR010000016.1, on the reverse strand, counting down.
ATCCTGAGCGCGATCTCGTACGAGCGCGTGCCCCGGCACCTCCTGGGCCGGGTGGGCGCCATGCAGGGCGCGGTGATGTGGTCCGGCATCCCGCTGGGCGGGCTGCTGGGCGGGGCGGCGGTGACGGCGGCCGGCCTGGCGCCGGTGCTGGTGGCGTGCGGGGTCGCCTACGCGCTCGTCACGACCCTGACCGGGCTGCGGCCCGAGTGGCAGGAGATGGACCGGCTGCGCGGCCAGGGCCCTCCCGCCGTACCAGCGCAAGAGGGAAGCGCTGGTACGGCTGGACGCTCCGGCGGGTGATCAGCGGGTGATCAGGCCCTGGGCCAGGTCGGCGGCCGTGGCCGCGTGGGAGCGGCCGTCGGCGGGGCCGTAGCCGCCGCCCCCGCCCGACTCGCAGCGCAGCACGTCCCCCGCCGTGACCGGCAGCGCGTTCACCTTGAGCATCTCGCGGGCGTCCGGGGTGCCCGGGTTGAGGGTGACGCGGGGCGGCGCGCCCGCCTCGCCGCCCGCCAGCCCCCAGGCCGGGGTGACCGAGCGTTCGAACCAGAGCGACAACGAGGTGTCCCCGCAGAACTCGTACTCGCGCACCACCCCGTTCCCGCCCCGCCACCGGCCGGCCCCGCCGGTGTCCGGGCGGATCTCGTAGCGGCGCACGCGGACCGGGAACAACGTCTCCAGCACCTCGATCGGCATGTCCCGCAGCGCGCCGTTGACGTTGTTGATCAGGCAGGTCTCGCCGTCGCCGCCGTCCCAGGCGCCCCAGCCGCCGACCGTGGCCTCCTGGGAGACGTACAGCTTGCCGGTGCGCGGGTCCGTGCCGGTGAACTGCACGATCATCGAGTCCCCGTACGAGGCCGCGGCCGACTTGTCCGGCAGCACCGGCGCCAGCGCCTTGACCACCAGGTCGATGAGCAGCCCCAGATGCGAGTAGTAGTACTGGCAGGCGGCGGGCGACTCGGCGGCCAGCATGGAGCCGGGCCGGGTCTCGACCGACAGCGGGCGGAACGAGCCGCCGTTCAGCGGCACGTCGCCCGAGACCAGCAGCTTGTAGCCGACGCGGACTGCGGCCACGGCCTGGGCCGCGCCGCAGTTGACCGGGCCGAGCGCCTGGTCGGCGCAGTCGGTCAGGTCCACGTGCATCGACTCGCCCGACACCGCGACCGTGACGTTGACGGGCAGCGGGGTGCCGAGGTCGATGCCGTCGTTGTCCAGGAAGCCGGACGCCTCGTACACGCCGTCGGGGATGGCCGCGATGGCCGCGCGCTCCATGCGCTCGGTCTGGGCGAAGATCTCGTCGCGGGCGGCCAGCACCGTGTCCAGGCCCCACCGGGACACGATCTCCTTCAGCCGCCGCCGCCCCGTCAGGGCGCAGCTCACCTGGGCGCGCAGGTCGCCGAGGGTGGCGTGCGGGAAGCGGACGTTGCGGGCGATCACCTCGTGCAGGTCGCGGCAGGGCGCGCCGCCCGCGTAGACCTTGACCGGGCCCATCCGCAGGCCCTCCTGGAAGATCGACGTGGAGTCCATGGAGCCGCCCGGGTCCTTGGAGCCGACGTCCAGCCAGTGCGCCCGCGACGCCGCGAACCCGGCCAGCTCCCCGTCCACGAAGATCGGCCCGTAGACGGTGACGTCGTTGAGGTGGGTGCCGCCGATGTAGGAGTCGTTGAGCACCCACACGTCGCCCTCCTGCCAGACCTCCCGCCCGTACAGGCGCTCGGTCTCGCGGGTGCACACCTCCAGGTTGCCCAGGAAGATCGGCAGCCCGGACGACTGGCCCAGCACGTTGTGGTCGCGGTCGAGCAGCGCGACCGCGCAGTCCTTGGCCTCGTAGATGACGGGGGTGTAGGAGCTGCGGATGAGGGTGGTGTTCATGTCCTCGGCCGCCTGCAGCAGCGCGCAGCGGATGATCTCCGTGGTGACGGGGTCGATAGCTGTTGGCTGAATCATCAGTGTTCTTCAGCTCTTCTCTATGATCATTGGTGTGTGAAGCTTTCGGAGTGGGCGCGGCGGAACGACGTGCACTACCGAACCGCCTGGCAGTGGGCGAAGAACGGGAAGATGCCGGTCACGGTCGTCACCGCTGCCACCGGGACGGGATTGACCATCGCTGGGGTCGTGTCCGAGGTCGGCTCCGGTCTGGACGGCAAACACCCGAAGCTGGCCCGGCGTCGGCGGGACGCCTCCGTGACGGGAATCGTGGTCGAACGTCGGGATCGGCCGGCCCGGTTCGGGTTGGAGCACGTGTCAGCGACACCGGAGGCAACCGGCCGCCGCATCGTCGTCATCGACGGGGAGGCGGCGACGACGGTGGTAGATGGCGATCTTATGCGGGAAATGACCGAGGTGCTCAGCTCGGTCTGCGCCCATCTGTACGGCTGCCGCTCTGCCTCACGCCGAGCCAAGGCCGCCCGGCGTGCCATCCGGGAGGCCGCGTGAGCGGCCGCCAGGGCTACCGAGTCGAGCTCGCCCCCACCCACGAACAGAGGGGTGCGATGGGCCGTCACGCCGGGCTGTCGCGGGTAGTGGAGAACTTCTGCCTGGAGGTCGTACGCAAGAAGTGGGCTCAGCGCAAGGCGGAAGAGTCCTACGGCATCCCGGCCGACCAGCTCACCCAGGTTCCCTGGTCGGCGCCCGCGCTGGAGAAGGAGTGGCGTACCGCGCACCCTGAACGCTTTGCCTGGTTTGCCGAGGGCAAGCTGTCCTCTCGGGTACCGAAAGAAGCCTGCCGGATCCGGGCGGCCGGGCTGAAAAACTACTTCGACTCCCGCAACGGCAAACGCAGGGGACCGAAGATGGGCTTCCCCACCTGGCGCAAGCGCAAGCACGGCTCCCGTTTCCGCTACGACGCCGACCGTGCCAAACCCGTGGACGCCCGTACCGTGCGCCTGCCGGCCATCGGCGATCAAAGGTTCACCTTCACGATGAGAAAGCCGTTGGGGTCCACGGTGGCCACGCAGCCGGGCGGGATGACCGTGGTCGCGGTCTCCTCGACCACGATCGCGGGCCCGGCCAGCTCACCGTCGAGGCTGGAGCGCCGCAGCACCGGGGTGCTGTGCACGGCGCCGTCGAAGATCACATCCCGTACGTACGCCGCCCGCTCCTCGGGGGCCTCCTGCGCGGCGGCGGCGGTGCGCGGGAACGAGCCGAACCCGGTGCTGCGCAGCATGACGAACTCCACCGGCGCCTCCGGGGTGGCGTGCCCGTAGCGGCTGGTGTGCGCCTCGGCGTAGCGGGCCGCGATCATCTCGAGGAACTCGGGCTCGGCGGGCTCGGCGGCGTCGCGCAGGGGGATGGTCAGCGTGTAGTCCTGGCCCTCGTAGCGCATGTCCACGGCGTGCTCGACCCGGTGCCGTTCCTCGGGGACGCCCTGGGCGGAGAGCGCCGCCAGGGCATCTTCCTCCAAGGTCACGAAATTTCGGGACATGTCGGGGCCGTCGAGCGTGTCCTGCGACCGGAAGTACGGATGCGTCAGATCCCGGCGCACGTCGGCCTCCAGCATCCCCCACGCCGAGAACGCCCCGGGGAAGCGCGGCACCACGACCTCGGAGATCCCCAGCTCACGCGCGATGAACGCGGCGTGCATCGCCCCCGCGCCCCCGAACGCCACCAGCGCGAACTCCCGCGGCTCGATCCCGTGCTCCACGGTCAGCGTGCGGATCGCCTGCGCCATCTTGGCGTTGGCCACGTCGCAGATCCCCTCGGCCAGCAGCAGCGGATCCATGTCCAGCTCGTCGGCCAGCGTGGCCACGGCCGTGCCCGCCGCCTCCACGTCCAGCGTCATCAGCCCGCCCGCGAACCAGGCCGGATCCACCCGGCCCAGCGCCACGTTCGCGTCGGTCACCGTGGGCCGCGCGCCGCCCCTGCCGTAGCAGGCGGGCCCGGGGACGGCCCCGGCCGACTCGGGCCCGACCCGCAGCGCGCCCGCCTCGGCGTACGCGATCGAGCCGCCGCCCGCGCCGATCGTGTGCAGGTTCACGATCGGCATGAGCACCGGGTAGCCCTCGATGCCGGCCTCCGCGCTCACGTCCGGCCGCCCGTTCACCACCAGCGACACGTCGAACGACGTCCCGCCCATGTCGATGCAGATCGCGTTCCCCCTGCTTCCCTGCTCATCGACGCCGGGTCCGCGTCCCTGCTCATCGACGCCGGGTCCGCGTCCCAGGAGCCGGGCTGCCGCGACCCCGCCCATCGTGCCGCCCACCGGGCCGGACAGCAGCGTCTGCAGCGGCCTGCGCATCGCGTACGAGGCGTTCACCAGCCCGCCCGACGACTGCATCACGTGCACCGGCACCGTCAGCCCCCGCTCGGCGAAGCGCCGCTCGATCCTGGCCAGGTAGCGGCGCACCACCGGCCCGGTGTACGCCTCCAGCACCGCCGACGAGGTCCGCTCGTACTCGCGCCACTCCCGCGCCACCTCGTGCGAGAGCACGACCAGCACGTCCTCGCCCAGCTCCGCGCGCAGGATCTCGCCCGCCCGCAGCTCGTGCGCCGGGTTCGCGTAGGAGAACAGCAGGCACACCGCCACCGCGTCGAACCCCTCCTCCCGCGCGCGCCGCGCCGCCGCCCGCACCGACTCCTCGTCGAGCGGCGCGAGTTCGCGCCCCAGGTAGTCCAGCCGGCCGCCCGCCTCCATGACGTCCTGGCGCGGGACCAGCGGCGCGGGTTTGCGATACCGCAGGTCGAACATGCGGTCGCGGTTTCCCCTGGCGATCTGGTAAACGTCCCTGCCGCCCTGACCGGCCAGCAGCAGCACCCGGGCGCCCTTGCGCTCCAGCAGCGCGTTGAGCCCCTGCGTGGTGCCGTGTACGAAGAACGAGATCTCCGCCGGATCGTCGACGACCCGGCCGAGCGCGGCGAACACCCCCTCGGCCAGGTCTCCCGGGGTGGTGGGCGCCTTCGAGGCGGTGACAGTCCCGCTGCGTTCGTCGTAGCAGACGACGTCGGTGAAGGTGCCGCCGATGTCCATGGCGACGCGATAGCTCATGCGCTGCACCGTACGCCGACGGGGGCGCCGCCCGCATGTGCGGCCCGCACAGGGCGAGAGGGCCACCAGTGCACCCCGCACGGGCGGGCGCGCTCAGCGGAGGAGGACGTGGCAGGCGAGTTGCAGAGCCAGCCGGGTGGCGGCGTCGTCCAGGTCGAAGCCCACGGACTTGATGCGCTCCAGGCGGGTGGTGATCGTGTTGCGGTGCACGCCCAGCCGTTCCGCGGCCTTCAGCGCGCCGCCCTCGTCCAGGACCGCGGCCAGCGTCTCCAGCAGCGTCCCGTCCTTGTCGACCGCCAGCAGCGGGCGCAGCACGACGGCGGCCGGGGTGCGCAGGACGCCCGTGGGCAGGGCGCCCAGCAGCTCCGCCGGGCCCATCCGGTCCGCGCGCGCCACGGCGCCCGCTCCCGCCACGAACGCCGCCGCCTCGGCTCCCAGCAGCGACTCCCCCACGGACCGCAGGCCCTCCATCCGCGCGCCCACCCCGGCGGCGCACGGCCAGGGCATCGTCCGCAGGCAGCGATGGAGGCGTTCGGCCAGCTCGCCGGGGTCCAGCGGCGACCATCCTGCCCAGCCCTCGCCCCTGGGCAGCACGGGGACCCGGCCCACGGCCGCGGTGATGAGCGTCCCGGCCAGGGCGGCGTCGCCCGCCTCCGCCGTCGGGCGGACCTGGTAGGCGGTCAGCGCGCCCTCGACGGGCCAGCCCAGCGCGATCGCCTCCGTTCTCGCCCCGCCTTCCTCGGGCTCCTCGGGTCCCTCGGGCTCCCGCCGGGCCTCGTCGAGCAGGCGTTCGGCGAGGGCCCGCTGCAGGGCGAAGTCGCGGGAGGCCCGCAGCCGCTCCTGGGCGGCCCAGGCGGTCAGCGGGGCCACCGCCAGGCCCAGCACGGTACGCACGGCCGCGGGCCATCCGGGCGACCGCGACGACCCGCCGGCCACGAGCGTGCCCAGCACGCCGCCGTCCACATCGGGCACCTCCACCTCGGCCGACCACCGCGCCCCGGTCCCGCCCCCGGGCCGAGCAACCGCATCCGGCCCACCTCCAGACCGAGCAACCGCATCCGTCCAGCCCCCGAGCTGGGCTCCCGCGTCGGGCCGAGCGCTCACCTCCGCCCGGGCCCCGGCCAGGTGCCGCCCGTACCGGTCGAGGAGGGTCACCGAGGTGCCGGGCAGCTCGGCGTTCAGCACGCCCAGCACGCGACGGGCCGAGGGACCTGCCTCGGCCAGGCGCGTGGCGCAGCGGGCCACGAGCTGGGTGCGGGCCGCCTCCGGGCGGGCGGCGGCCGAGGCGATCCGGACCGCGACGATCAGCGGATCCTCGTCCACGAAGATCAGCGTGACGCCGAGCCGCTCCGCCAGCACCTCGCCGGAGCCCTCGCTCAGCCCGCCCGCCGGGGCGATCACGCACGCCGCCGCCTGCTCCCACGCCCGGCGGGTGGCCATCTCGACCGCCCACCCGCCGCCGGCCGCCGCCCCGATCAGGACCACCGCCGTGTGCGGCGCCACGGTCCCGAACACCGACAGCTCGTCCACGATGCGCACCTGGTGCACGGGGTTCTCGCCGGAGCCGTACATCCTGGACCCGGCCAGCGGCCCGGCGTTGACCAGCTCGGCCACCGTGATCGGCGCCTCCCACCCCGCCCGCGGCCCCGTCACAGCGGGATCCCGAACGCGTGCAGCCCGCCCAGCTCCTGTCCCCGGTCCGTGTGCCAGACCGGCGCGGCCTTCACGACCATGACGTCCACCTCCAGGCCGGGCACCGCCTTGTCGACGTCCACGACCATCCCGTCGGCCGTGGAGATCATGCAGATCTGGTCCGGCGTCATCGCCACGGCGGCCCCGTCGGCCAGCGCGAGCACGATCTCGTTGTGGGCCTCCAGCCGTACCAGCCGGCGCAGCCCCTCCGACTCCTGCACCACGATGCTGGAGGGCAGCGACGGCAGCGGCAGGTCGGCGCCGTGCCCCGTGCTGCCCTCGACCGCCAGGATGCGCCCCCTGCACAGGGTCCGCACGCCGAACGGCGCCGCGGCCGAGCGGGGCGCCCCTGGCTCACCCGCCCGCAGCAGCAGGCTCACCGTCCCGGGCACGAGCACCCGCGCCAGGTCGCCGGCCGTCATCGGGTAGCAGGCCGCCACCGCCCACCCGCCGACCGACAGCACGACAGGGCGCATCAGCTCCTCCACCCGGCCGCCGTCCGTCTCCAGGAGCACCAGCTCGCCCGATCCGCCCGCCAGCGCCACGGGTGCCGGGCTCATCCCGCCCAGCGCGTACGTCGTCTGCTCCAGCAGCGGGAAGACCCGCCCCGTGCCGTCGCCGTCCACCAGCGGCACCCCCAGCTGGGCCGCCGCGATGAGCGGGACGAGGGCGTTCTCGGCGGCGAGGTTGAGCGCGACCACGGCCCCGGCCCGCTGCTCCAGCCTGCGCTCCAGCGCCGTCACGGCACGGGCGGGCTCGTCTCCCCTCGGCAGCTGCTCCCCCAGCGCGGTCGTGGACCCGACCAGGCTGATCGCCACGCACAGGGTGTCCGGCGCCAGCTCTCCGGCCGTGACCAGCCCGACGCCCGCCCCGATCACCGAGGCCGCCCAGTCGAGGGTGAGGGCGTGCGCCGACTCCGCCGCCCCCGTCGCGAACATCCTCGCCCCCGCCGAGAACCGCCCGAGCCCGCCCTCGTCGATGATGACCTCACGGCTCACGGCATCGTCCCCTCTGCCGTCACCCGCACCCGGTAGAGCCCGTCCGGCAGGTACGACAGCGGGTTCGCGGTCGTCTCGGCGATCCTGGCCGACCCGGGCAGGGCGCCCGCGCTGACCACGCGGGTGAGCGCCTCGTCCCTGGCGTCCTGGAGCACCCGGTCCAGCTCAGCCCGTCCCCGCGCCTGCACGATCCGCTCCACCTGCGCCTCCGGCCGTCCGATCGCCGCCCCGTACGCCGCCGCCACCTCCTCGGGCACGCCGGGCAGCGCCACCCGCCCCCGCGCCAGGCTCGCCGTCCCGCCCAGGTCGCAGGTCAGCGGGTAGCGCCGGAAGTAGTGGGCCGACACCAGCCCGCCACCCGACCTGGCGAAGAACACCGGCACCCCCGGCAGCTCCCGGGCCGCCTCGTCGGCGATCCGCCCCGCCTCGGGGCCGAGCGCCGCGTTGCGGATCGTGCTCTCCTCGCGCTCGCGCAGCCCCGGGAACCCGAACTCGTACGACAGCGTGATCCGCGCCTGCGGCACCTCGGCCGCGATGATCGCCGCCACGGCCAGCTCGTGATCGGCCAGCATCGGCGAACCGGTCGCGGTGACCGCGAAATCGGTCAGCCCGCACGTGGCGGCGAAGCTCCGGACCGCCCCGGTGTCCAGCGGCGCCAGCACGCGCCCGGTGAGGCTGTGGCCGCCGCGCACGATCGTGGCCACCCCCGAGCCGACGCGCGGTCGCAGCGCCTCCGGGCACGGCCCGCCCACCCGGATGGCCGCCACCGGGGCGGTGGGCACGTCGACCAGGTCCACGGCCACGCACGCACGCGCCGCCGCGCGGGCGGCGGCGCGGCTCACCGGCCATTCGGGCGCGCCGTCCCTGACGGCCACCAGCACCGGTGCGGGCCGTGCGAGGGCGACGCCGAGGATCACTCCAGCTCGCGTCCTTCTGTCTCCGGCAGCGGCACGGCCAGCAGCGCCGTGGCCACCATGAACGCGTTGATGATCAGCATGGTAGCGGTGAACCCGGTGGCGTGGGCCAGCAGCGCCCCCACCGCCGACGGCGCCACGGTGGTGGCCACGAGCTGCGCGGCCGTGGCCCACGAGTAGCCGGTGCCGCGCAGGGCGGTCGGGTAGAACTCGCCGTTCCAGGTGTTCCAGACGCCCCAGGCGCCGAGGCTGAAGAACGACAGCACGAAGTTGCCGAGGTAGAGGCCGGTGGTCGTGGAGGCGGTGGCGAACCAGAGGCCGCCGAGCAGCGCCGCCACGACGTAGACGAGGAAGACCTTCTTGCGGCCGAACCGGCCGGTCAGCAGCGAGGCGCTCACGTACCCGGGGATCATCATCAGCGCGCTCAGCGCCGCGAACCCGAGCGAGGCCGACAGCGTCAGCCCCTTCTGCTGCAGCAGCGTCGGCAGCCACGTCTGCAGGCCCCAGTAGCCCCAGTTGAAGACGAAGTTCAGCAGCAGCATGACCACGGTGATCCGGGCCAGCCCGCCGCGGAACAGGTCGAGCGGCCGTCCCACCCGCTCGCTCGCCACCGTGAAACCGGCGTCGGCGTCGGGGCTGCTCAGCACGCGCAGCACCGCGCGCGCCTCCTCCTGCCGGCCCCGGGCGGCCAGCCAGTACGGCGACTCCGGCACCCACGCCCTGATCGCGAACGCCCACAGTCCCGCCGCCGCGCTGGCGATCACGACGACGTGCCAGCCCAGGCCGCCCAGCGTCGTCGAGGCCCCGATCGCGGCCAGCATGCCGATCGGCCACCCGATCGACAGGTAGACCGCCGCCCGCCCGCGCGAACGGGTCGGCAGCAGTTCGAGGAAGTACGGGAACGTGATCGTGTAGACGCCGGCCAGCGCCAGCCCGGAGGCCACCCGCAGCCCCACCAGCGTGGCCATGTTCGGCGCGAACGCCGAGGCCAGCGCGATCACCCCGTACGCCAGCAGCGACCAGAACGCGACCGGCTTGCGACCGGCGCGGTCGGCCACCGGCCCCCACACCAGCACGCCGGGGATCATGCCGAAGGCGACCGCCGACAGCACGACGCCGACCCCCGCCTCGTCGATCCCGAAGGCGGTGCCGAGGTCGCCGGAGACGTAGACGAGGGCGAGCTGCTCCCACGACTCGATGACGAACGCGATGAACAGCGCGAGCGCGATGAGCACGTGCCTGCGGGTGAACGGCATCCGATCGAATGCCGCGCCGATGGGGATCGTTCGGGAGTCGACGGCGGTCATGGAAGCTCCTCGGAGGGGGGCGCTGAGTATGGCCGCACCATAGGGCCGCCCTGGTCCGGGGCTCCTGTGCAGGCCGCACTGGCGGGCCGCCCGATCTGTGCGGCCCGCCCTGCGTCGCGGGCGGGCGGGGTAATAACGGCCCCGGGGGAACCGCCGCGGGCGCGTAGATCAAGACTCGATCCAGCGCCGCAGCATGCTCGTGGCCAGGGTCATGGCCGCCCGGCAGGCGTGCGTGTCGCGCAGTTTGTCGAGCATGACGAAGTCGTGCACGATGCCGGCCATCCGCACCGCCGTCACGTCGTTGCCCAGCTCGCGCAGCCGCGCCGCGTACAGCTCGCCCTCGTCGCGCAGCACGTCCGCCTCGCCCGTGATGATCAGCGCCGGCGGCAGGCCGCGCAGCTCCTCCGACCGGGCCCGCAGCGGCGAGGCGTGGCTCTCGGCCCGCTGGGAGGACTCGGGGGTGTACTGGTCCCAGAACCACTTCATGCCGTCGCGGTTGAGGTAGTAGCCGGAGCCGAACTGCCGGTAGGACTCGGTGTCGAAGTTCGCGTCGGTGACCGGGTAGAACAGGCACTGCCCGCGCAGCCGCACGAAGTCGAGCTTCCTGGCCATCATGGCCAGCACGGTCGCCATGTTGCCGCCGACCGAGTCCCCGCACACCGCCATCCGCGCCGGGTCCAGGTCCTTCTCCTTGCCGTGCTCGGACACCCAGCGGGCGGCGGCGTAGTTCTGCTGGATCTGCGTGGGGTATTTCGCCTCGGGAGCACGGTCGTACTCCGGGAAGACGACGGCGGCCCCGCAGCGCACGGACAGCTCCCGCACCAGCCGGTCATGGGTGTGGGCGGAGCCGAACACCCAGCCCGCGCCGTGGATGTAGAAGATGACGGGCATGGTCCCGGTGGCGCCCCTGGGCCGGACGATCCGCACCGGCACCAGGCCGGTCGGGCCGCCCTGGACCTGGATCCACTCCTCGTCGATCTCCGGCTTGGGCACGTCCGGGTCGGACTGGAGCCGCTCCAGCGCCTCGCGCCCCTCCTCCGGCGGCAGCTCGTAGATGAACGGGCGCCGTGCGGTGGCGTCGGCGAACTCCTGCGCCGCCGGCTCCAGCACGACCCGTTTGATCATTGTGGTCACGATGACCCCCCGGGGTGAATGTCACACCTAGGGTTTTGTGCCTGCTCGTACCTCCAGACCACCACCCAAAAGCGTCAAATTCCCCCTAAAACGGTCAGTCTCGCTCCAGCTCGTGCGCCAGTTCCTCCAGCTCCGCCCCGCCCGCCATGAGCGAGGTCAGCTCCTGCGTGGTGATGTCGGCCTTGCCGTACTCGCCCAGGCTGACGCCCCGGTTGAGCAGCAGGAACCGGTCGCCCACCGGGTAGGCGTGGTGGGGGTTGTGGGTGATGAAGACCACGCCGAGCCCCCGGTCGCGGGCCCTGGCGATGTAGCGCAGCACCACTCCGGCCTGCTTGACGCCCAGCGCGGAGGTGGGCTCGTCGAGGATGAGGACGCGGGCGCCGAAGTGGACGGCCCTGGCGATGGCGACCGACTGCCGCTCGCCGCCGGACAGCGTTCCGACCGGCTGGTCCACGTCGCGGATGTCGATGCCCATGGCCCGCAGCTCCTCGCGGGCGACCTTCCTGGCCTTGGCCACGTCGAAGGCCAGGCCCTTCTTCGGCTCCGAGCCGAGGAAGAAGTTCCGCCAGACCGACATGAGCGGGATCATCGCCAGGTCCTGGTAGACGGTCGCGATGCCGCGGTCGAGCGCGTCGCGGGGGCTGGCGAAGCGCACCTCCCGGCCGTCCACCAGGAGCGTGCCGACGTCGTGCTGGTGCACCCCGGCGAGGATCTTGATGAGCGTGGACTTGCCGGCGCCGTTGTCGCCGAGCACGCAGGTCACCTCGCCGGCCCGCACGCCCATCGACACCTCGCGCAGCGCCAGCACCGACCCGAACGTCTTGCCGATGCCCCTGGTCTCGAGAATCAATGCTTCACCTCCTCGGCGTACCGCCTGACCAGGCGGTTGGCCAGCGTCGCCAGCAGCAGCATCGCGCCCAGGAAGAACTTGAACCAGTCGGCGTTCCAGCCCAGGAACACGATGCCCTTGTCGGCCATGCCGAAGATGACCGCGCCGATGGAGGCCCCGATCGCGGAGCCGTACCCGCCGGTGAGCAGGCAGCCGCCGATGACGGCGGCGATGATGTAGATGAACTCCTGGCCGATGCCGATGTTGGCCTGCACGGAGGTGTACCGCAGCGCGAGGATCGAGCCGACCAGCCAGGCGGCGAACGCCGTCGTCATGAACAGCGCGATCTTCGTACGGGCCGCGGCCACGCCGACCGCGCGGGCGGCCTGCTCGTTGCCGCCCACCGCGAAGATCCAGTTTCCGGCCCTGGACCGCATGAGCACCCAGGTGGCCACGACGGTCACCAGGATCCACCACAGGATCGCCACCCGGAAGGAGGTCCCGCCGACCTGGATCGTCCCGGCCAGGATCGCGTTCGCGGTCTCGAAGCCGGAGGCCCGGCGCAGGCCGCTGACCTGCACCGTCCCGGTGATGGCCTTGGTGACGCCGAGGTTGACGCCCTGCAGCATGAGGAACGTGCCCAGCGTGACGATGAAGCTGGGCAGCCTGGTCCTGGTGACGACCAGCCCGTTGGCGAGCCCGACGGCCAGCGCCACGACCAGCCCGACGAGCATCGCCGCCCACACGCTGAACCCGTAGCGGGTGGCCAGCGTGACGAGGATGAGCCCGCTCGTGCCGGTCAGCACGCCGGCCGACAGGTCGAACTCGCCGCCGATCATGAGCAGCGCGACCGCGACGGCCATGATGCCGAGCGTGGCGGCCGGGTCGAGCCAGTTCGCGATGCCGTCCAGGGACCGGAACACCGGCGACTGGGAGGCGAAGAACGCGAACACCACGACCAGCCCGACCACCGCGCCCAGCTCGGGCCTGATGAGCAGGCGGCGGGCCAGGCCGACGTCGGTGACCCGCTCGTCGGCCGCCAGGGTCATCGCGTGCCCGCCTCGGCCAGCTTGGCCACCTGCTCGGCGTTGTCCTTGGTCACGAAGCCCGGCCCGGTGTTGACGGGCAGGCCGCCGCCGACCGTGTTGAGGTTGTTCTTGTAGAGGTTGAGGAACGTGATCGGCAGGTAGCCCTGCAGGTACTGCTGCTGGTCCACGGCGAACAGGATCTCCCCGTCCTTGATCGCGGACACCACGTCGCCCGACAGGTCGAACGTGGCCAGCTTGGCCTGCGAGCCGGAGTCCTTGATGGCGTCCCTGGCGGCGATCGCGATGGCCGGGTTGAGCGCGAGCACGCCGTTGACCTGCTTGTCCGACTGGAGCTTGGCGGTGACCTTGGAGGTCACGTCGGCCAGGTTGCCCACGTCGACCTGCAGCCGCTCGACCGTGCCGCCCAGCGTCTGCTCCGCGCCCTTGCAGCGCTGGTCGAGGCCGACGTTGCCGGCCTCGTGGATGACGCACAGCAGCTTGGTGACGCCGGCGGCCTTGAGCTGCTCGCCCGCGCCGCGCCCGGCCACGTCCTCCGACTGCCCGACGTGCGTGATGGCGCCGAACGCCTTGGAGGAGTCGGCGCCGGAGTTGATGGTGACCACCGGGATCTTCGCCGCGACGGCCTTGCCGATGGCCTCCTTGAGCGCGTCGGGGTTGGCCATGGAGACCACGATGCCGTCCACCTTCTCCGAGACGGCCTGGTCGATGAGCTGCGACTGTTTGGCCGGGTCGCCGTCGCCCTGGTAGGTCACCTTGACGCCGTACTGTTTGCCCGCGGCCTCGGCGCCGTTCTTGACCACGTCCCAGAAGGAGTCTCCGGCGCCTCCGTGGGTGATGACGGCGAAGCTGGCGCTCGCGGCGGCCGGGGCCGCTGCGGAGCTCGCGGCGGGAGCGCTCTGCGCGCTCTGTCCTCCGGAGGAGGAGCAGCCGCTCACGGCGAGCGCGCCCAGCAGTGCCAGCACGATCGGGGTACGTCTCACAGGACACCTCCAAGACCAACGGGCTCGCCCTGGTTGTACCTCAATATCATTTCTATGTATAGACATGCGGACTTGTTCACAGTAGAACGGAACCTTACGTTCCGATATACTGAAAGGTATGACGAGCGCACCCATGAGCGGCCGCAAGGCACAGGCCGCGCGCAACGACGAGTTGATCCTGCAGGCGGCCCGGACGGTCTTCACCGCCGACCCCGGCGCCCCCATCGCGGCCGTGGCCGAGAAGGCGGGCGTCGGAATCAGCGCGCTCTACCGCCGTTACCCCAGTAAGGAGGCGCTGCTGCAGAAGCTGTGCGGCGACGGGCTCAAGCTCTACATCGAGATCACCGACCGGTCGCTGGCCCAGGAAGGCGACCCGTGGGAGGCGTTCGCCGCCTACATGCGCGGCATCGTGGACGCCGACACCAACTCCCTGACGATCAAGCTGGCGGGCACGTTCACACCGACCGAGGAGCTGGGCCGCGACGCGGTCCGGGCCTCGTCCCTGGCCACCGAGGCGCACCGCCGCGCGGTGGAGGCCGGCGTGCTGCGGCCGGACGTGACCACGGCGGACATCGCGCTGCTGTTCGAGCAGCTGGCCTCGATCAAGCTCGGCGACGAGGAGCGCACCGCGCAGTTGCGCCACCGCTACCTGGCGCTCGTGATGGACTCGCTGCGAAGGCCGCCGGCGCACCGGGAGCTCCCCGGCCCTCCCCCCGTGGACGAGGAGCTGTCGGTGCGCTGGTACCCGTCCTCCTAACCCTCCTGGTCGGCCAGACGGCTCGCCAGCGCCACCGTGCGGCGGGCCCGGGCCACGATGGGGGCGTCCACGAAGCGGCCGTCGGGCAGCGCGACCGCGCCGAGGCCCGCCCTCTCGGCCTGTTCGGCCGCCTCGACGATCTCCGCGGCCCTGGCCGCCTCCTCCTCCGACGGGCGGAACGCCCGCCTGATCACGGGGATCTGGCGGGGGTGGATGGCGGTCCTGCCGAACAGGCCGAGCGCGCGGCCCGCCAGGCAGGAGGCCAGCAGGCCGGCCTCGTCCTTGACGTTCGGGTAGACGGCCATGGGCACGGGCGGCAGGCCGGCCGCCGCCGCGGCCAGCACCACCTGGAGCCGCAGGTGGTCCATGGCCCGTTCGTCGGCGATGGCCAGCTCGGCGGCCAGGTCCTGCTCGCCGAGCGCGACGCCGGCGACCTTCGGGTGCGCCGCGATCTCACGGGCCGCGAGGATCCCGGCCGCCGACTCCAGCAGCGCGTACGCCGGGGCGGCGCCGGTGACCGCGTCGAGCACGGCCACCGACTCGACCTTGGGCAGCCGCACGGCGTCGGCGAGCTCCCCGACGGCTTCCAGGTCGGCCAGCCCGCGCCCGGTGGCCAGGTCGTTGACCCGCACGTGCAGCCGCGCCGCCGGGGGGTCGTCCCGGCGGGCGCGGAGGTAGGCGACGGCGTTGGCGCGGGCCTCGTCCTTGCGGGCGGGCGCGACCGCGTCCTCGAGGTCGATGATGACGACGTCCGCCCCGGAGGCGACGGCCTTGTCGAAGCGCTCGGGCCGGTCGCCGGGCACGTACAGCCAGGTGACGTTCACGCGATCACGCCCGCTTCGCGCAGGGCCGCGATCCGCTCGCCGGTGTAGTCCAGCTCCGCGAGCACCTCTTCGGTGTCGCGCCCGAGCGGCCGTCCCGGCCAGCGGATCTCGCCGGGCGTGTCGGACATGCGGAACATGACGTTCTGCAGGGTCACCGAGCCGAGCTCCTCGTCCGGCACCTCCACGAACGTGCGCAGCGCCGCGTACTGCGGGTCCTCGGCGATGTCGGAGACGTCGTAGATGGGCGCGATCGCGGCCTGCACCTCCTCGAAGCGGGCGATGACCTCGTCGGCGTCCCGCTCGGCGATCCAGGAGGCGACGGCCTCGTCCAGCTCGTCCACGTGCTGCACGCGCCCGCTCCCGCTGGCGAACCACGGCTGCTCCACCAGGTCGGGCCGCCCCACCAGGGTGACCACGCGCTCGGCGACGGGCTGGGCGCTGGTGGAGATGGCCAGCCAACGCCCGTCGCGCGTCTGATAGGTGTTGCGCGGCGCGTTGCTGCTGGACCGGTTGCCGGTGCGGCGCGGCACGACGCCCAGGGCCTGGTACGCCGTCATCTGCGGCCCCAGGATGCCCAGGATCGGCTCGATGATCGCCAGGTCGATGACCTGTCCCCGCCCGCTCTGCTCCCGGGCGCGCAGCGCCACCATGATCGCGTACGACATGGCCAGGCCCGCGATGCCGTCGGCGAGGGCCAGCGGCGGCAGCGTGGGCGGCCCGTCGGGCTGCCCGGTCATGGCCGCGAACCCGCTCATGGCCTCGGCCAGCGTCCCGAACCCCGGCTGCTTGGCCATCGGCCCGAACTGCCCGAACCCGGTCATCCGCGCCACGATCAGCCGCGGGTTGAGCTCGATCAGGGCTTCGGGGGCGAGGTTCCAGCGTTCCAGGGTGCCGGGGCGGAAGTTCTCGATCAGCACGTCGGACCGCTCGGCCAGGCGGCGCAGGATCTCCTGGCCCTCGGCCCGCGACAGGTCCACCGCCGCGGCGCGCTTGTTGCGCGCGAGCGTCTTCCACCACAGCCCCACGCCGTCCACGGAAGCGCCGTGGCCGCGCGAGGGGTCGCCGCGCCGGGGGTGCTCGATCTTGATCACGTCGGCGCCGAAGTCGCCCAGCATCATCGCGGCGGAGGGGCCGGCGAACAGGGTCGCCGCGTCGATGACCCGCAGGTCGGCGAGGCTCGTCATAGGTATGTAACTTATAAGAAATATGTCATAGGTCCAACCAGAGTGCCCGATCTACGAGAAACTTGGGGACATGTCGCCTACGGAGCCCCGGCCGCCGATGAGCAAGGCCGAGTACGTCTACAGCGTGCTGCTCGACGAGATCCGCACCGCGCGGATCCCGGGCGGCACGGCGCTGCGGGCCGGGGAGGTGGCCCGCCGGCTGGGCGTGTCGGTCACCCCCGTGCGCGAGGCGCTGCGCAGGCTGGAGAAGGACCGGCTGATCAGCTACGAGGCGCATCACGGCGCGACCGTCGTGGACCTGGGCGACGAGGCCGTCGCCGAGTACTACGGCCTGCGCGCGGTGGTCGAGGGCCTGGGCGCGCGCCTGGCGGCCGGCCGCATCACCCCGGAGGAGCTGGCCGGGCTGCGTGAGCTGCACGCGTCGATGGCCGAGGACGCCGCGCAGGGCAGGCACGACCGGCTCGGCGAGCAGAGCAGGCGGTTCCACCTGCGCATCGTGGACATCGGCGGCCCGGCCTTCCTGGCCGGGCACGCCAGGTCGGTGCGCAACAGCTTCCCGGTGCCCGCCGAGGCGTCGCTGTGGCTGGACGAGGCCCAGGTGCGGGCCCAGCTCGAAGCGCACGAGGGCATCCTGGCCGCGCTGGAGTCCGGCGACGCCGAGGCCGCGGAACGCATCATGATCGACCACGTGCGCCGGGCCGGGGATTACCGGCAACAGCACTGACCAAATACGTACGTCACGGTCGCCGATGACAAAAATCAGCGTTCGGCCCTGCTCTATTGCAACTCGATTACGCCTGTTGCACGATGGCCACTCAAGTGGTCTGGCACCCGAGGGGGCAGGGACTGTGGCGGACGCGTGGACACTGCATCCCGACTACCGGACTCCTCCTGTCCCCGCAGGCACGAGCGTCGACCCAGGCCCCTGGCGGCACCCCGACGGCGGCCAGATCATGAACGGCACCTACGAGCGCCCCCTTCCCGGCTGGCAGGTCGAGGTCGTCACCATCTGGTACGGCTACGCGCTCAGCCACTGGAACGGGCCGCGCATGCCGCGGTTCACCAGCCCGCTGGTGTCGGCCTGGAACCCGGTGCTGGCCCAGGGGCTGGCCGTCGACCCGCGGGCCCCGGCGCCGTACCACGACGAGCTGTGGTGCGACCGGTGGATCGCCGACGCCCTGCTGTACGGGCGCAAGCCGTACGGGGCGTTCACCCTGCCCGCCACCGAGGCGCTGCGCTGGTTCGCCAAGAGCGGCGGCACGGGCCTGGTCTACCACGCCGAGCCGGTGAACGGGCTGATCAGGGTCGTGGCGGGCACGGCGGAGCGCTACGCGCAACTGTTCGACCTGGACGCGCTGATCGCCGACTACCGCGGCGCGCTGCCGCCGGAGCTGGCCGAGCCGGAGGTGGCGGCGCTGGAGGCGCACCGCGTCCACTCCCCCGCGCTGCACTACATCCTCAGCGACAACGGCGAGGCCCGCTTCGCGCAGGCACCGCTGTCGGTGCGCGGTCTCACCCTCGGATACCCTCCTCGGGAGACGGCCGCCCGCATCGCCGCCGCGGCCCTTTCGTGACCGGCCGCCACCACCGGAGACACACAGTGACCACACCCGCGACCACACCCGCACCCATCACGACCATGGCGGGCGTCAAAGGCGTCCTGTTCGACCTGGACGGCACCCTGCTCGACCATCGCAGCGCCGCCGACGCCGCGATCGCCGCGTGGCTGGCGGCGTACTCCCCCGGCCATCCGCGCCTGGGCGAGGCGCCCGCGCTCTGGGCCGAGCTGGAGGCGCCGCACCTGGCTATGTGGCAGGCGGGCGAGTGCACCGTGCAGGAGCAGCGGCGCCGCCGCCTGAGCGCGCTCTGCCGGGAGCTGGCCGTGCCGGCGCCCGGCGACCTCGACGCGGCCTACGCCGACTTCGCCGCACACTACCGGCAGGGCTGGACCGCCTACCCGGACGCGGCGCGGGCGGTGGCGGAGCTGGGCGGGTTCGCGCTCGGGGTGCTGACCAACGGGGTGCAGCAGATGCAGGAGGCGAAGGTCCGCGCGATCGGGCTCACCGGCGTGGTCGGGCCGGTGCTGACGGGCGAGACGCTGGGCGGCCACTTCAAGCCGTCACCCGCCTCCTACACGGGGGCCGCCGCGGCGCTCGGGCTGGCGCCTGAGCAGGTGCTGCTGGTGGGCGACGACGTGGGCAACGACGTGACGGGGCCGGCGGCGACCGGCATGCGCTCGGTCTGGCTCGACCGGCTCGGGGTCGAGCCGCCGCCCGCCGGCTTCCCGCGCATCACCTCACTGGCCGAGCTCCCGCCGCTCCTCCACTAGCGCCACCCGGGCCTGCGCTCGCGTCACCTGGGCGCCAGCTCGGCCAGCACGGAGCCGGCCAGGTCGAAGCCGCCCACATGCGCCAGATAGGCCCCCTGCCGCAGCGGGTCTCCGAGGTAGACGCCGCCCGCCTGGCGCACCAGCAGCGCCCCCGCGGCCACGTCCCAGGGGTGGGCGCGGGTGCCGTACGCGGCGTCCGACCAGCCGGCGGCGACGTGCGCGAGCTTGAGCGCCGCGCTGCCCGGCTTGCGCACGGCCGAGAAGGACTCCAGGAACCGGCCGTAGCGGCGCAGCGCCTCCTCGCCGTCCGCCTCCAGGTCCGCGGGCGTCGGATAGCTCGACAGCAGCATCGCCTCCCGGTCCCGGGAGGCGCCCGCGCTCCTCAGCGGCGTGCCGTTGCACCAGGCGCCCTCGGTGGAGGCGCTGAACTCGTCCTCGCGTACGGGGTCGTACACCACGCCGGCGACCAGCTCCCCGCGTGCGGCCACGGCGACGGACACGCAGAAGAACGGCAGCCCGGCGGCGAAGTTGGCGGTGCCGTCGATGGGGTCGATGTACCAGACGAGGTCGCCGGAGCCGGTCGTGCCGGCCTCCTCGCCGACGATCACGCTCTCGGGCGCGCGGGCGGCGATGACCGCGCGGATGGTCTCCTCGGCGGCGCGGTCGTGCTCGGTCACGGGGTCGTGGAAGTCGCGTTTGGTGGACACCTCGGGCCGGGACCTGAAGGCCTTGCGCAGCCGGGGCCCGACGGCGCGGGCCGCCTCGGTCGCGATGTCCAGCAGGTGCGTCACGTCCATCTTCACTCCCGAAGCAGGGGAAAGGTCATCAGGACCCTCTATGCCCACTCCGCACGGCATTTGTCATTTGTCAGGACATTCTGACCTGGGTTAAGCTGATCGGCATGACCGCGAACCTCGCCATCGACCTGGACCGGTCCAGCCCCGTGCCGCTCTACTTCCAGGTGGCCGAGCAGATCGCCGAGGCCATCCGGCGAGGTGACCTGGCGCCCGGCGCCCGGCTGGACAACGAGATCCTGCTGGCCGACAAGCTGGGCCTGTCGCGGCCCACGATCCGCCAGGCGATCCAGTATCTCGTGGACAAGGGCCTGCTCGTGCGCAAGCGCGGCGTCGGCACCCAGGTCGTCCACGGGCAGGTCAAGCGCTCGGTGGAGCTGACGAGCCTCTACGACGACCTGCGCAGGGCGGGCCAGGAGCCGGCCACGCAGGTGCTGGCGCTGGAGCCGCGCCCGGTCGAGGAGGAGGTGGCCCAGATCCTGAGCGTGGAGGCGGGCACGGAGGTCCTCTATCTCGAGCGCGTGCGCTTCGCGGCCGGGGAGCCCCTGGCGCTGCTGCACAACTGGCTGCCGCTCGGCCTGGCCCAGCTCACCGCCGCCGACCTGGAGAGCCGCGGCCTGTACGAGCTGCTGCGCGGCGCGGGCGTGCGGATGCGGGTGGCCAACCAGCGGATCGGCGCGCGGGCCGCCACCCAGGCCGAGGCCAGGCTGCTGGAGGAGCGCCGGGGCGCGCCGCTGCTGACCATGATCCGCACCACGTACGACGACCAGGGCAGGGCCGTCGAACACGGCTCACACGTCTACCGGGCCTCGCACTACTCCCTCGAGGTCACCCTCATCGAGCGCTGAGGCGGCCCGCCGCTTCAGATAGAGCGTGGTGCAGATCCCGAACACCACGGCCACCGCCAGCCCCACCCACGAGAAGCCCTTCAGCCACTTCTCGGCGACGAGGCCGAGATAGAAGATCACCGTGGTGGTGCCGCCCGCCCACACGATCCCGCCGAGCACGTTGGCGACGGCGAACTTCCAGTACGGCATCCGCAGCGCCCCCGCCAGCGGCCCGGCCAGGATGCGCAGCAGCGCGATGAAGCGCCCGACGAAGACCGCCCACACCCCGAAGCGCTGGAAGTACCCCTCGGCCTTGGCGACGTGCCGGGGCCCGAAGTGCTTGGGGAAGCGCCGCCCGAGCCGGTCGAACAGGGGCGCGCCGCCCCTGCGCCCGATCGCGTACCCGGCGGAGTCGCCCAGGATGGCCCCGGCGCTGGCGAACGCGCCGACCCAGAAGGGGTGCACCACGCCTTTGGAGGCCAGGATCGAGGCGCTGACCAGCACGATCTCGCCGGGCAGCGGAATGCCGAGGCTCTCGAACCCGATCACCAGCGCGACCATCGCGTACAGCCAGCCGGCCGGGATCGCCTGCAACCATTCGTCGATATGCACGCGCGCAACCCTAGCGCCGTCACATCACCACAAGACCCGCGATCGAGACCTTCCTTCCGCACCGGACGGTCAGCGTTCACTGTCGAGCATGGACAGCTGCGCCTCGGCGTACCTGGAGCCGGCGGCGGCCCCCTCGGGGACGGCCGCCTCGACGGCCGCGAGGTCCTCGGCGGACAGCCGCACCTCCAGGGCGCCCAGGGCCTCGGCCAGCCGCTCGCGCCGCCGCGCCCCGACGAGCGGGACGATGTGCTCGCCCCTGGCCAGCACCCAGGCGATGGCCAGCTGCGCGACCGTGACCCCCTTGGCCTCGGCGAGCGCCCCCAGCGCGGCCACCAGCGTGAGGTTGTGGGCCAGGTTGTCGCCGGAGAATCGCGGGCTGAACGAGCGGAAGTCGCCGGCGCCCAGCTCGCGGTCCTTGGACCAGTGGCCGCTGAGCAGGCCCCTGGACAGCACGCCGTACGCGGTCACGCCGACGCCCAGCTCGCGGCAGGCGGGCAGGATGTCCCGCTCGATCCCCCTGGACAACAGCGAGTATTCGAGCTGCACGTCGGCGATCGGGTGGACGGCGTGGGCCCGCCGGATGGTCTCGGCCCCGGCCTCGGACAGCCCGACGTGCCGCACGCGCCCCTTCGCGACCTCCTCGGCGATGGCGCCGACGGTCTCCTCGATCGGCACGTCCGGATCGACCCGCGCGATCCGGTAGACGTCCACGTGGTCGGTGCCGAGGCGCCGCAGGGTGTAGGCGAGCGAGGTCTTGACCGCCGCGGGCCGGCCGTCGTAGCCGAGCCAGTTGCCCTCGTAGTCGCGCTGCGCCCCGAACTTCACGCTGATCAGGACGTCGTCGCGCGAGCGGCCTTCGAGCGCCCGGCGGATGAGCAGCTCGTTGTGGCCCATGCCGTAGAAGTCGCCGGTGTCGAGCAGCGTGATGCCGGCGTCGAGGGCGGCGTGGATGGTGGCGATGGACTCGGACGTGTCGGCCGGTCCGTAGAGGTCGGACATGCCCATGCAGCCGAGCCCGAGGTCGGACACGACAGGGCCACCGGTTCCCAGAGTTCTCATACGGCCAGCATGCCAGTTGGACTGACAGATTTCAATTTTTGTCAGCAGGCCGCGGAGACGGCCAACGGATACTCAACAGTTCCTCAACAACGCCGGACCTACCTTCCTGTCATCGGCTCGCAAGCCGATCGACGGGAGGGAACAGATCATGCGTTTGCGCACGTCAGTGGCAGCCGTGGCGCTCGCGGGGGCGGTCACGGCAGGCTTCGCCGCCGGGCCGGCCTCAGCCGCCACCAGCGCCGCCACCACCGCCCAGGCCGCCGCGCCCTGGTGCCTCGGGCACCGCCTCAACGACAAGGGCGCCGTGGACAAGCTCTGGGTCTGGAACAGCTGCAAGTCCAACCAGAGCTACAAGGTCCGGCTCGCCAACGTGCCCGACCTGGCGTGCCGGCAGCTCAAGCCGGGCGGCGCCGACTACTTCACCTGGGGCTGGCCGGGCCGCTTCGACGGCCTGGTGACCTGCTGAGACGACGGAAGGGAACAGGCAAATGCGCACCAGGACCATTCTCGCCGCGGGCGCCTTCGCGGCCGCCGCCATCGCCGTGTCGCCCGCGCCCGCGCAGGCCGCGGCCCCGTCCTGCCTCACGTACAAGCTGGACGACCGGGGCGCCCAGGACGAGCTCTACGTGTGGAACACCTGCAAGCACCCGGTGAGCTACAAGGTCAGGCTGGCCAACGGGCCGGACTTCCACTGCGCCTACAAGACGCCCGACAGCGGCTACTCCAAGTGGTGGTGGAGATTTCCCCGCCGCTTCGACGGCCTCGTCAGCTGCTGACCCCGAAGGAGCGAGAGAACATGCGCGCGATCGCCATCGCCCTGCTCGCCGGGCTCACCACGGTGGGCGTCGCGGCCCCGGCCGCCCAGGCGTCGACCGCCGGCCGGGCGCCGTCCTGTCTGGCGTACACGCTGGACGACAGGGGCGCCCAGGACGAGCTGTGGGTCTGGAACAACTGCAAGAAGCCCGTGAACTTCCGCGTCCGGCTCGCCTACGGGCCTGACAGCTACTGCACCTACAAGGAGCCGCGCACCACGTACAGCAAGTTCACGTGGGAGTGGCCGCAGCGCTTCGACGGGCTCGTCACCTGCTGAGATCCCCCGCCCGAACCCCTGTGTTATCGGCGCTCAAGCGGCGTGCAATCCGGTCCGCGTACAACGGCATCCGGCAGATCGGCACAAACGCCTCCGGCGGGCGGGGAGAAGGCAGGGAAACGATGGGCACGGGACTGTGGATGTCGGTGGCGATCACGGGCGCGACGATGCTGATCCTGGCGTGCGTCGGGCTGCCGTTCCTCATCGCCGCGCGGAACGGCCGGCAACTCCTCGCCACCGGCATCGCCGCGCAGGCGGTGATCGAGTCGATGGCCGACACCGGCGTGACGATCAACGGGCAGCCGCTCGTCAGCTTCGTCCTCGGCGTGCGGCTGCCCGGCGGGCAGGTGCACCGGGTCACGCACCGGCAGTCGCTGCCGCGCCTGCCCATGGGCATGGTCGTGCCCGGCGCGGTGGTGCCGGTCAAGGTGGACCCGCAGCGGCGCGACCGGGTGCGCATCGACTGGACGTCCTGGCGCCCCGCCCCGTACGGCGCCTGAGTGTCATGAACTAACCCGTCCGGTGGTTTCCGGGCGGGTTACGTTCTTTTTTCCATCCGGCCCCAACCCTTGGCAACTTACCTCCCAGACACCTAAGGTTCAGTGCAATGCCACACATTACTGGGAAGGTTCATGACGTCCAAGCAGGTCAGGCCCCTGGCCGGCGCCGTACGCACCGCCGCCGGGGCTGTGAGGCCGCTGTCAGGGATTCGCATCACCGGCGGTCTGCTCCATGACTGGCAGCGCCGCAACAGCGGGGCCACGGTCCCGCACACCATCGAGCAGCTCCGGGCGGCGGGCAACGTCGCCAACCTGAGCCGTCTCCTGGAGGACGACCCCGCCCCCTACCGGGGCCGGTACCCGTTCCTCGACACCGACCTCTACAAGACCCTCGAAGGTCTGGCGTACGAACTCGGCGATGGCGACACCTCGACCAGGGAGTTCTTCGACGAGGTGGTCGGCCTGCTGGAGCGGGTCCAGGCCGGCGACGGCTACCTCAACTCCTTCGTCCAGGACCCCACCTCCGCCAAGAAGCCGTGGGAGGACCTGGCCTGGGGGCACGAGCTGTACAACCTGGGCCACCTCATCCAGGCGGCCGTCGCCGCGAACCGGCGGATGGGCGACGACCGGCTGCTGCGGGTGGCCACGCGCTTCGCCGACCTGGCGGCGGACCGGTTCGGGCAGTCGGGGATCTGCGGCCATCCCGAGGTGGAGATGGCGCTGGTCGAGCTCTACCGGGAGACGGGCGAGCGCCGCTACCTGACGCTGGCGGCGGCGTTCGTCGACCGCAGGGGCACGGGGCAGATGGAGCACCGCATCTTCCCCGCCGAGTACTTCCAGGACCACGTGCCGCTGCGCGAGCTGCCGTCGGTGACCGGCCACGCGGTTCGCATGGCCTACCTGGCGGCGGGCGCGGCCGACGTCTTCCTGGAGACCGGCGACCGGTCGCTGTTCGAGGCGCTGGAGCGGCTCTGGGACGACATGGTGGCGACCAAGCTGTACGTCACCGGCGGCCTGGGCAGCCGCCACTCCGACGAGGCGATCGGCGACCGGTACGAGCTGCCCTCCGAGCGCGCCTACACCGAGACCTGCGCGGCCATCGGCGTCATGCAGTGGGCGTGGCGGATGTTCCTGGCCGGCGGCGCCGCGAAATACCTCGACGTGTTCGAGCGCGTGCTCTACAACGCCTACGCCGTGGGCCTGTCGGCCGAGGGCACGGCGTTCTTCTACGACAACCCGCTGCAGCGCCGCCCCGACCACGCGCAGCGCAGCGGCTCGGAGGACGGCGGCGAGCCGCTGCGCCGGGCCTGGTTCACCTGCCCCTGCTGCCCGCCCAACATCGTGCGGTGGATGGCCCAGCTCGCCGACTACGTGGCGGCCGAGCGGGACGGCGCCGTGCTGATCACCGCCTACACGCAGGCCGAGATCCGGACGGCCGAGCTGGACCTGGCGATGGAGACGGCCTACCCGTGGGACGGCGACGTGCGCATCGCCGTCGAGCGGGCGCCGGAGCGGCCGTACGGGCTCGTGCTGCGCGTCCCCGGCTGGGCCGGGAACGTGACAGTGACCGTCAACGGCGAGCCCATCCAGGCGCCGGAGTCCGGCGGCTGGCTCACCCTGCACCGCACGTGGTCGCCGGGCGACGAGGTACGCCTCACCCTGCCCATGCCGGTCCGGGCGCACGGCTCGCACCCCTACCTGGACGCCACCAGGGGCGCGCTCAGCCTGGCCCGGGGGCCGCTCGTGTACTGCGTCGAGCAGCACGACAGCCCGCAGGCCCCCGTCGACGACCTGGTCGTCGGGCCCCACGACGTTGTTAACGCGCACATCGAGCGGCGCGACGAGGCCGTCGTGCTGCGCATGGAGGCGGACGCGGCTCCCCCGCCCTCCGCCGAGCTCTACCCCGAGCTCCCTCTGCACGAGGCGCTCCCGGAGACGAGGGTCACGGCGACCTTCGTCCCCTACTTCCTGTGGGGCAACCGCGGCCCCCAGGCCATGCGGGTCTGGGTCAGGACCCCCTGGACCAACGGAAAGAAGGCATCATGAGGAGATCGGCGGCGCTCGCGAGCGTCACCATGACCACCGTCCTGGCGCTCACCGCGTGTGGCGGGGGCGGCGGCACGGGGGCCACGGGCACAGGCACCGGCACGGGCGCCTCGGGCGGGCCGGGCGCGCCCGCCGCGACGGGCGGCACCGTGCACATCCTGGCCAAGGCGGACTTCTCCCATCTGGACCCGGTGCGCGGCTTCGACGGCGGAGTGAACAACTTCTACCGGCTCATCTACCGGGGGCTGACGATGTTCGGCGCGGGTCCGGGCGCCGAGGGCACGAAGATCGTGCCCGACCTGGCCACCGACACGGGCACGCCGTCGGACGGCGCCAAGACCTGGACGTTCAAGCTCAAGGACAACCTGTTCTTCGAGGACGGCACGCCGATCAACAGCGAGGCGGTGAAGTTCGGCTTCTCGCGCACGTTCGACCCGGAGGCCGGGGTCGGCTCGCCGTACGGGAAGCTGCTCCTGGACGCGCCGAAGGACTACAAGGGCCCGTACCTGGACGGCGATCTGAAGACGATCGAGACGCCCGACGACAAGACGGTCGTCTTCCACCTGAAGAAGCCCTTCGCCGACTTCCCGAGCGCGCTGGCGCTGGCCAACTTCACGCCCTTCCCCAAGGGCACGGGGGCGGGCGCGGCGTTCGACACCAAGCCGATCGCGAGCGGGCCGTACAAGCTGGCGAGCTACCAGCGCGGCGCCTCGCTGAAGCTGGAGCGCAACCCGCAGTGGAAGCGTGAGACCGACAGCGTGCGGGCGGCCAAGCCGGACGCGTTCGAGTGGACGTTCGGCCTGGACTGGGCCACGATCGACGAGCGCATGCTGGCCGGGCAGGGCACCGACGCCGACGCCATCGGCCCCTCGATCCAGGCGGGGACCGTGGCGCGGGTGCAGGCGCCGCAGATCAAGCAGCGCACGCTGTCCGGGCTCAACGGCTGCACCACCTACATGGGCCTGAACACCACCAAGAAGCCGCTGAACGACGTGCGGGTGCGCCAGGCGATCAACTACGCGGTCAACAAGGACACCGTGGTCGCGGGCATGGGCGGCGGCGCCCTGGCCGCCAAGGGCACCTCGATCCAGCCGCCCACGATCGCGGGCCGGGCGGACTACGACCCGTACCCGTACAACCCGGAGCAGGCCAAGACGCTGCTGGCCGAGGCCGGTCTGGCGGACGGGTTCACCCTGACGCTCGACACCCGCCCGGACCCGAAGATGGCCGCGGTCGCGGTGGCGATCCAGGACGCGCTCAAGCAGGTGAAGATCGACGTCAAGATCAACAACATCGACACCTCCACGTACTACGAGGTCATCGGCACGCCGGCGCAGCAGCACGACGCCGCCGTCACCGGCTGGTGCCCCGACTGGGCCTCCGGCGCGACGTTCCTGCCGCCGCTGTTCGACGGCCGCAACATCACCGAAAAGGGCAACTCCAACCTCGCGCAGATCAACGACAAGGGCATCAACCAGCGCATCGACGAGATCGCCGCGATGACGGACGTGCAGGCGGCCAACGCGGCCTACGGCGAGCTGGACAAGCAGATCATGAAGGAGGCGCCGGTCGTCCCGCTGGCCTACGAGAAGCTCATCCTCCTCGTCGGCTCGAACATCGCGGGCGCCTACCAGTCCGACTCCTTCTCCGGCGGCATCGACCTGATCTCCGTCGGCCTGGCGAAGCCGACGAAGTAGATGGCCGTCGTCGCTTACTCCCCGAGCACGTCGCGAGGGCGGATCACGGGCGCGCTGCTGCGTGACCGGGGCGCGGTGCTCAGCACCGCGTTCCTCACGCTGATCGTGCTGATGGCGATCTGCGCGCCGCTGATCAGCGCGATCACCGGCCACGGCCCGAACGACTTCGACACCGCCGCCGTCGACACCGACCTGGGCGGGGTGCCGCGCGGGTCGCTCGGCGGGATCAGCGCCGACCACCTGCTGGGCGTGGAGCCGCAGAACGGCCGCGACATCCTGGCCCGCATCGCGTACGGGGCGCGCGTCTCGCTGCTGATCGCGGTCTCCGCCACGGCGCTGACGACCCTGCTGGGCGTGGTGCTGGGCATGCTGGCCGGGTTCTACCAGGGCTGGGTGGACCAGGTGATCTGCCGGGTCATGGACTTCCTCATGGCCTTCCCCGCGCTGATCTTCATGATCGCGATCCTGTCGTCGCTGCCGCAGGGGAACAAGCCGGTGCTGCTGGTCGTGGTGATCAGCGTGTTCGGCTGGCCGTACCTGGCGCGGGTCGTGCGCGGGCAGACGATGACGCTGGTGAACAGGGAGTTCGTGGAGGCCGCCCGCGCGTCGGGCGCCTCCACGGGCGCGCTGGTGTTCAAGGAGATCCTGCCGAACCTGCGCAGCTCGCTGATCGTGATGACCACCCTGGCCGTGCCCGGCTACGTCGGCACCGAGGCGGGGCTGTCGTTCCTGGGCGTCGGCGTGGCGCCGCCGACGCCGTCGTGGGGCCAGATGATCGCCGGCTCGGTCTCCTGGTACTCCGTCGATCCGATGTACTTCGCGATCCCCGGCGGGTTCCTGTTCCTCACCGTGCTGTCGCTGACGGTGCTCGGCGACCGGCTGCGGGCCGCCTTCGACGCCGGGGAGGCCTCATGATGGCGCGCTACATCGTCGGGCGGCTCGCCGGGGTGGTGCTGATCCTCTTCCTGGTGTGCCTGTTCACGTTCATCATCTTCTTCACCCTCCAGCCCGATCCGGCGGTGATGATCTGCGGGAAGACGTGCACGCCCGAGCGCATCGACCAGATCCACACTGTGCTGGGGCTGGACAAGCCGCTCCTGACGCAGTTCTTCGGCTTCCTGTTCGGCATCTTCGCCGGGCGCGACTACGGCGAGGGCGCGAACCTGGTGCACTGCGCCGCCCCGTGCCTGGGCTACAGCTTCCAGACCAACCAGTCCGTCTGGGAGATGGTCGTCGAGCGGCTGCCGGTCAGCGCCACCGTCGCGATCGGGGCCGCGGTGCTGTGGCTGCTCATCGGGATCGCGGCCGGCCTGCTCAGCGCGGTCAAGGAGGGCACCTGGTGGGACCGCGCCGCCATGGGCCTGGCCCTGGGCGGCTCCAGCGTCCCCAACTACGTGCTGGCGCTGGCGCTGCAGTACGTGCTGGTGGTGCAGCTGCAGGTGCTGCCGTTCCCCCGGGCCGTGCCCTTCGCCGAGGATCCGGTCGTGTGGTTCCAGTCGTACCTGATGCCGTGGATCGTGCTGGCCACCGGCTACGCCTGCCTGTACGCCCGGCTCACCCGGGCGAACGTGATCGACACCCTGGCCGAGAACTTCATGCGCACAGCCAGGAGCAAGGGCCTGAGCCCGGCGCTGACCATGCGCAGGCACGCCCTGCGCCCGGCGCTGACGCCCATCGCCACGATCTTCGGCATGGACTTCGCCGCGCTGCTGGGCGGCGCGCTCATCACCGAGACGGTGTTCGGGCTGAACGGCGTGGGCAAGATGGCCGCCGACTCCATCGCCAAGAACGACCAGCCGGTGATCATGGCGGTGACGCTGCTGGCGGCGTTCTTCGTGGTGGTGGGGAACGTGGTGATCGACCTCGTCTACACGAGGCTGGACCCGAGAGTGAGGATCACGGCGAAATGAGCGACCTGCTTGTCGTGGAGGACCTCACCGTCACCTTCCCCACCACGCGCGGCCCGGTGGACGTGGTCAAGGGCGTGTCCTTCACGGTCGGACGGGACGAGACGGTCGGCATCGTCGGCGAGTCCGGGTCCGGCAAGTCGATGACCAGCCTGGCGGTCATGGGGCTGCTGCCCAAGGGCGCCAGGACCAGCGGGAGCATCCGGCTGGACGGCGCGGAGCTGCTCGGCCGCCCGGACCGGGAGCTACGGCGGCTGCGCGGCGACCAGCTCTCGATGATCTTCCAGGATCCGCTGTCGTCCCTGAACCCGTACTACACGGTCGGCCTGCAGATCGAGGAGATGTACCGCGCCCACCGCGGCGGCTCGCGCACGGCGGCGCGGAACATCGCGGTCGAGGCGCTGCGGGAGGTGGGCCTGCCCGACGCGGAGCGGCGGGTGGACTACTACCCGCACCAGTTCTCCGGCGGGCAGCGGCAGCGCATCATGATCGCGATGGCCCTGGTGTGCGCGCCCTCGCTGCTGATCGCCGACGAGCCGACCACGGCCCTGGACGTGACCGTCCAGGCGCAGATCCTCCAGCTGCTGGCCCGGCTGCGGCAGGACAGCGGCATGGGCATGGTGTTCATCACGCACGACCTGGCCGTGATCAGCTCGATCGCGACCCGCGTGCTGGTGATGCGGCAGGGCGAGCAGGTCGAGTACGGCACGGCGGAGCAGGTGTTCGCCGAGCCGCGCCACGACTACACCCGGATGTTGCTGGAGAGCATCCCGCGCATCGACGATCCAGTAGACGGTGAGGTGATCGCATGACGCTGCTGCGGGCCAAGGACCTGACCAAGCGGTTCGTCTCGCGCGGCCCGCTGGGCGCCAGGGCCGAGTTCACGGCCGTCGACCAGGTCAGCTTCGAGGTACGGCTGGGCGAGACGCTGGCCGTGGTCGGCGAGTCAGGCAGCGGCAAGTCGACGACCGCCCGCATGATCGCCAAGCTGATGGACCCGAGCGAGGGCACGCTGGAGTTCGACGGCGAGGACGTCACCCACGCCACGGGGGCGGCGCTGGCCCGCTTCCGCGCCAACGTCCAGGTCGTCTTCCAGGACCCGTTCTCCTCGCTCAACCCCCGTCACACGGTCGAGCGGATCCTGATGGCGCCCCTGGTCTACCAGGGCATCCCGCCCGACGGCAGCCGCCGGGCGCACGCCAAGGAGCTGATGGAGCGCGTCGGGCTGAACCCCGACCACTCGCTGCGCTACCCCGCGCAGTTCTCCGGCGGGCAGGCGCAGCGCATCGGCATCGCCCGCGCGCTGGCCGTCAACCCCAAGCTGGTGATCTGCGACGAGGCCGTCTCTGCGCTGGACGTGTCGGTGCAGGCCCAGGTGATCGAACTGCTGCGCCGGCTGCAGCGCGAGAGCGGCTTCAGCTACGTGTTCATCGCCCACGACCTGGCCGTCGTCCGGCAGATCGCGCAGCGGGTCGCGGTCATGAGCAAGGGGAAGATCGTCGAGCTGGGGGACGCCGAGCAGGTGTTCGGCGAGCCCCGGCACGAATACACGCGTACGCTGCTGGCGGCCATCCCGCGCATCAACCCGGAGTGGGACCGCCGCAGGAGGGAGAAGCTGTGATCACCGCGACCTACACGATCCCGGGGATGCGGGTGCGTGACCACGTCGTGGAGGTGCCGCTGGACTGGTCGGACCCCGAGGCCACCATCAGGGTCTTCGCCAGGGAGCTCGTGGACCCCGCGCGCGACCGCGACGACCTGCCGTGCCTGCTGTTCCTGCAGGGCGGGCCCGGCGGCAAGGGGCCCCGTCCCGTCGGCACGGCGGGCTGGCTCGGCAGGGCGTTGGAGACGTACCGGGTGGTCCTGCTCGATCAGCGGGGCACGGGCCGCAGCTCGCGGATCGACGGGCGGGTGATGAGCGCGCTCGACCCGCAGGAGGGCGCCGACTACCTGGCCCGCTTCCGCGCGGACTCGATCGTGGCCGACGCCGAGCACCTGCGCAGGACCGTCTTCGGCGGGCGGCGCTGGTCGACGCTCGGGCAGAGCTACGGCGGCTTCCTGACGCTGACGTACCTGTCGCAGGCGCCCGAGGGCCTCAGCGCCTGCTACGTGGCGGGCGGCCTGCCGTCCCTGGACCCCGACGCGTCGGAGGTCTACCGGCGCACCTATCCGCGGGTCGCGGCCAAGAACGCCGAGTTCTACCGCCGCTACCCGCACCACGTCGAGACGGTGGCCCGGCTGGCCGACCGGCTGGCCTACGGCGACGTGCTGCTGCCCGACGGCGACACCCTCACCGTGCGGCGCCTGCAGTCGCTCGGGATCGACTTCGGCATGAAGCCGGGCTACGAGCGCATGCACTGGCTGCTCGACGAGTCCGCCGAGTTGCCCGAGACGTTCCTGCACCAGGTGCTGGCCCGCTCCTCCTACGCCGACAACCCGCTGTTCGCCGCCCTGCAGGAGAGCATCTACGGCTCCGGCCCCGGCGCGACCGCGTGGGCGGCGCAGCGCGAGCGCGCCGCCCACCCCGCCTTCGCCGAGAACGCCCGGCCGCTGCTGTTCACCGGCGAGATGATCTATCCCTGGATGTTCGAGGAGATCCGCGCGCTGCGCCCCTTCCACGCCGCCGTCGACCTGCTCGCCGAGCGCGCCGACTGGCCGGCCCTGTACGACCTGGACCGCCTGGCCGCCAACGAGGTGCCGGTGGCGGCGGCGGTCTACTTCGACGACATGTACGTCGACTCCGGCCTGCAACTGGACACCGCGTCCAGGGTCGGCAACGCGCAGGCCTGGGTCACCAACGAGTACGAGCACGACGGCATCGGCGAGGAACGCGTTTTCGCCCGCCTGACCGGACTGGTACGCGACATAGGAGGAGGAATCACCGGTGAGTGACGGCAAACCCCCCAGGCTGACAGAGGTCCCCGCGTTCGTCGACTACATCGCCCAGGGCTGGGACGCCCCCGCCCGCACCCCCGACCTCGTGCCCGGCGCGGCCGAGGCGGCGGCCGGGCACCGCGAGCGCCTGGCCGCCGCGCTGCCCGGCAGGACCGTGGTGGTGAAGGCGGGCCGGGCTCCGGTCCGCAGCAACGACACCGCCTACGACTTCCGCGTGGACAGCGACTTCTACTGGCTTACCGGCTGCGCCGTGGAGAACGCCGTGGCCGTGATCTCCGGCGGCGCCGCCACCCTCTACCTGCCGCCGCCCGCCCGCCCCGGCGAGCTCGGCTTCTTCTCCGACGCCGCGTACGGGGAGCTGTGGGTGGGCCCGTCCCCGTCCCTGGCCGAGTGGTCGGCGGCGCTCGGGGTCGCGGTCCGGCCGCTGTCGGAGTTCACGGACGCATCCGAACCGGTGGAGGAGCTGCCCCGGGTGCTGGCCGAGCTGCGCATGGTCAAGGACGAGTGGGAGATCGGCCAGCTGCGCGAGTCCGTGGACCGGACCGTCGAGGGCTTCGCGGCCGTGCTGGCCGAGGTCCCGGCGGCGATCGAAGGGGCGGGCGAGCGGTGGCTGCAGGGCACCTTCGACCGCTACGCCAGGGCGTACGGCAACGGACCCGGCTACGCCACCATCGTCGGCAGCGGCCCGCACGCCCCCACCCTGCACTGGGTGCGCTGCGACGGGCCCGTCCTGCCGGACGAGCTGCTGCTGCTCGACATGGGCGTGGAGGTCCGCAGCCACTACACCGCCGACGTCACCCGCACCTTCCCCGCCTCCGGAGCCTTCTCCCCCGCCCAGCGGCAGGTGCACGACCTGGTGGAGAAGGCCCACCGGGCGGGCCTGGCGGCGGTCGCCCCCGGCCGGCGCTTCACCGACTTCCACCACGCCGCCATGGAGGTCATCGCGCGCGGGCTGGACGACTGGGGCCTGCTGCCGGTCTCGGTGGACGAGGCCCTGTCGGACCAGGGCCAGCACCACCGCCGCTACCTCATCTGCGGCATCGGCCACCACCTGGGCCTGGACGTGCACGACTGCGCCCAGTCCCGGCCGGAGGCCTACCACGGGGCCGTCATGGCGCCGGGGATGGTGCTCACCGTCGAGCCCGGACTGTACTTCCACGCCCACGATCTGACGGTCCCGCCGGAGCTGCGCGGGGTCGGGGTGCGGATCGAGGACGACCTGCTGGTCACGCCGGACGGGACGGAGATCCTCTCGGACGCCCTGCCCATCGACGCGGCCGGCCTGGAGCGCTGGGCCAAGGAGTCCACCGCCTGACTCGCGGGGGCCTTCCGGCACCACCCCACACGGTGCCGGAAGCCCCCGGCCGCGGCGCCCCGAAGTCAGCCGGAGCCGGTGTAGCGGGCCTGGCGGGCGGCGGCGGTGAGAGCCGCCGCCCTGGCCGCCTCCGTCGGTGTGAACGGCAGCTCGGGCCGCCGGATCAGCAGCGCCCGGTCCGGATTCACGGAGATCACCATCGTGGTGTTGAGCTCGGCGCCCTCGTCCACGGTGTCACCCGGCCGCCGCCACTCCACCTGCGAGACCCGCAGCAGCTCCCCCATCGCCTCCGGCAGCCGATCGGGGTCCGCGCTCACCCGCTGCGCCAGCACGAGGGCCTGCACCCCGGGATCGGTGAGGTCCTTCACCTGCGCGGGCACGATCACGACGTCGTGCCCGCCCGCCTCGGCCAGCGCCCCGGCCAGCGCCTCCAGCGCCAGCCCCGGCGGCGCCTCGATGACGAACTCGTCCAGCGCGTCACACCCCGCGGGCGTGATCGCGCTGCTGCCGGTCGGCGCGATGTGCAGCGCCAGGATGTTGCAGCCCAGCCGCCCGAACGCGCCCGCCACCACGGCGAGCCGCCCCGGCCGCTCCACCACCCGTATGCGGATGCGCCACAGCACCATGGCCGACCCCGCGCCCTCCTCCACGGGAAGCGCGGGGACCTTGCGTGCGGGGCGGCTGCCCATCCGCTTGTGCACCGCCGCCCCGACGATCAACGCCACCCCCAGCCCGACCAGCACGACCGGGCCCGGTTCGCGGTGGCCGAGCAGGGTCGCGAGCAGGTGCGCCAGGCCGACCGCGAGGAACAGCGCGGCCAGCTCGACGATCTCCCGCCGCCAGGAGCGCCGAGTACCGTTCATAACCTTGGGTGCATCGCTCATGCACCCAAGTGTCAGCGGGACGTGTTTCCTGATCACGAACGGCGCGATTGCGACGGCATTAAACCGCCCTAACCGCATGGCCCGTTCATGACGGGCCCCTTACACCCGTTCGACCTCGAAGACCAGCGCCGACTCGGCCCGCAGCACGGGGGCGGGCAGCCCCAGCTCGCCCAGGACCGCGCCGCTCAGCCGCACCGGGCCCGACGTCCACTCCGGCAGCCCGGCCCCGCGGGGCCTGGGGCCCGCGACCCGCACCTCGTACGTCGCCGCGGGGTCGAGCCCGGGCAGCCGCAGCGGCGCGGGCCCGATGGGGACCCTGGAGGTGAGCTGGACGAACGCGAACACCCCGCGCTCCGGCAGCACCACCCCGTGCAGCAGCGCCGACGGGTCCGGGTGGTCGGCGCGCACCACCCGCCCGGCGTGCAGCGCCGGTCGCAGCCGCTTGTGCAGGGCGATCCACTCGGCCAGCTCGTCCAGCTCGGCCTGGCTCGCCGAAGTCAGGTCCCACTCCACGCCCATGTGCCCGAACAGCGCGGTCGCGGCCCGGAAGGCCAGCGGCAGCGACCGGCCCGTGCTGTGGTCCTGCGGGGCGCCCACGTGGCTGCCCATCCGCTCCGGCGGCACGAGCAGCCCGGTCCAGCGCTGGATCGCCTGCCGGTCGAGCGCGTCGTTGCAGTCGGACGTCCACACCCGGTCGGTGCGGGCCAGGACGCCGTAGTCGATGCGGGCGCCGCCCGACGAGCACGACTCGATCTCCAGCCCGGGGTGGCGGGCGCGCAGCTCGTCCAGCAGCCGGTACGCCGCCAGAGTCTGCGCGTGCACCCCGGGCGCCCCGTCGTGCACCGGCTCGGCGATGTCGCGGTTGTGGTCCCACTTGATGTAGTCGAGGGCGTACTCGCCGACCAGGCTGTCCAGCCGCTCCAGCAGGTAGTCGTACGCCTCGGGCCGGGCCAGGTCGAGCACCTGCTGGTTGCGCTGCGGCGGCGGCATCCGCTCGGCCTGCCCGAGGACCCAGTCGGGGTGCGCGCGCAGCAGGTCGGAGTCCGGGTTGACCATCTCCGGCTCGAACCACAGCCCGAACTGCATGCCGAGCTTGCGCACGTGCTCGGCGAGGGGGTGCAGGCCCTGCGGCCAGACGCCCTCGTCGACGTACCAGTCGCCGAGCCCGGCCCGGTCGTGGCGGCGATGGCGGAACCAGCCGTCGTCGAGCACGAACCGCTCGATCCCCGCCGCCGCGGCCTTGCCGGCCAGCTCCAGCAGCCGGTCGAGGCCGTGGTCGAAGTAGGTGGCCTCCCAGTTGTTCAGCGTGACCGGGCGGACCCCCAGCGGGCGGGCGGCGCGCAGGTGGTCGTGCAGCCGGGCGCTCGCCTCGTCCAGCCCGTCGCGCGACCAGGTGAAGTACACCAGCGGCGTGCGGTAGCTCGCCCCCTCGGCCAGCACGATCTCGCCCGGCTCCAGCAGCTCGCCCGCCGCCAGCAGCGCCGGGCCCTCCGCCAGCCGCTCGGCGTGGTGGAGGTGGTTGCCGCTCCAGCCCGCGTGCACCGCCCACACCTCGCCGCCCCGGAACCCGAACCCCGCGGTCCCGGCCACCAGCAGCCCCGTGCCGTCGTGCCCGGTCCGGCCGCGCCGGTTCTCCCGCGACCACACGCCCTGCCCGAACGCGGTGCGCTGCGGCACCTTCTCCAGCGCCCACCGCCCGGTGAAGTCCAGCAGCTCGCCGGCGCGCGCCGGCACCGGCAGCGCGCAGGTCAGCCCGCCCAGCCGGTACGGGGCGGCGGCGGTGTTCGTGAGCGTGTGCCGCATCGTCACCAGGCCGCCGGCGTCCATGGCCAGCTCGCTGACCAGCGCCAGGCCCGCGCGCGCGTCGGAGGCGGCCACGGTGACCGTGCCGCCCTGCCCGGGCGTCGCGTCCACGTCGAGCCGGTCCAGCGTCCAGCGCACCGGCCAGTGTTCGCCGTCCCGGCCGCCCGACAGGCCCGGCCGGCCGTACCAGCTGTCTCCCTGGGCGGGCAGCAGCGTCGGCGCGGGGGTGAGGGAGGCCAGCGCGGGCGTCAGGTCGGCGCCGGTCGCGGGCCCGAGGTCGGCGCCGAAGTGGCGCACGCGCGGCAGGCCGGGGCCCGAGGCGTCGAGCACCAGGGCGGCCCCCGCGGCGGAAAGGATGAGGGGTGACAAGTCAGGCTCCTCGTTCAGCTCGGCGTTACGCCGCGAACCTACCGGACCAGGACACTTACCTTGATCATGGGGCGGCCCCTCCGCGGCGGGAGCAGGAGATCGTGCCCGGCCCGGGCACCGTCCTGAGCGGCGCTGCCGCAGCCGTGCCGGTCAGGCGGGCTCGGGCGCGCCTCCGAGGACGACGCGCAGGTCCTCTTGCGTGGGCGGCTTCGTCCAGGTGAGCCCCGGCCCGCCGGCGGCGATCAGGCGCGGCATGACCTCGCGCAGCAGCTCCCCCGCCGTGGCCTCAGGCTGCTTCTCCCGGGCCTCCCGGTACAGCTCCAGCACCCTGGCCAGGTCGAGCATCATCGCGTTGGCCTCGCGCACGGCGATCTGCAACGCTCCAACGGCAGGGTCGGCCGACCAGGCGCACTCGCCGGACACGGCCTCGCGCACCGCCTCGGCGAAGCGGGCCCGGTCCATGCCGTCCACCTCGCCGTCCAGCCAGTCCTCGCGCAGGTGCAGCACGCCCGGCCGCTCCACGGCCGCCAGCTGCGCGATCAGGGCCACGACCGTGCCCTCCGGGTCGTGCAGGGCGGCGTTCCCCCTGGCCGCGAAGGCGTCGGCGAGCAGGTACAGCGAGATCAGCCGGGGCGGCTCGTACGTCGTGAGCACCCCCCGCGTGCCGCTCACCCGCAGCGGGCAGGCCCGCAGCCCCTCCATGAACGCGGGCTCGGCCTCGGCCGGGATCCCGAGGTCCGTGTCCGCCTCGACCCTGTTGCCGGCGTCACCGGCGGCCTGGCCGGCCGGGTCACGGCGGAACCACCAGACCACCGCCCCCACGACGACGGCGGCCAGCGCCACGACTGCGATCCACACGATGTTGTTTGCTTTCCCTCGTTGCATGCTTGCCGCTCGTTGCATGCTTGCCGCTCGTTGCATGCTTGCCGCTCGTTGCATGCTTGCCGCTCGTTGCATGCTTGCCGCTCGTAACTGACAGCGGTAGCAGCGTAGTGCGCTCCGGCCGGATGAATGCTCAAATTTCTGCAAATAAGGACAGCTGACCCGCGGGATCGTGTATACCCCGGCGACTGACAGAATTGGATAGGTGACAGATGGCATCCTGACACCGGACCAGATCCTCGCGGCGGCCGAGGACGTCCTGCGCCGCTACGGTCCGGCCAAGGCCACGGTCGTCGACGTCGCGCGGGCGCTCGGCGTCAGCCACGGCAGCGTCTACCGGCACTTCCCGAGCAAGACGGCCCTGCGCGAGGCCGTGACCCAGCGCTGGCTCGACGAGTCGCACGCCGAGCTGGCCACCGTACTGGCCTCCGGCGCCCCGGCCGGCGCGCGGCTGCGCGAGTGGCTGGGCGCGCTGTTCCGCTCCAAGCGCAGGCGGGCGCTCGACGACCCCGAGCTGTTCGCCACGTACGTCAAGCTCGTGGGCGAGTCCAGCCAGGTCGTCGACCGGCACATCGCCGACCTGGTCGGCCAGATCAGGCAGATCGTGGACGCCGGGCTCGCGCGGGGCGAGTTCGCCGCCCCCGACCCCGCCGCCGCGGCCAGGGCCGTCTTCCACGCCGCGACCCGCTTCCACAACCCGGCCCACGCCGCCGAATGGAGCCGGCCGGGCATCGAGGACGACTTCACCGCCCTGTGCGACCTCATCCTGCTCGGGCTCGAACCCCGCTGACGGTGTGATGTTCTTACATCTGGTAACGGGAATTGTTTCTCCGGGGATGAATCCTCTCCACCCGCATCACCGTTCACCTCGGAACGGACCTGTACACTCGGTCTCGAACACTGTCGCTCTCAGTGACGCCATCATGGCAGCAGGTGCCCAACGCAAGGGCTGGCCCGCGCAATGGGCAGGAGGTTCCCGGCCCTGACAGAGCGCGGAGCCAATTCATGGAGCCACTACACCTGACCACCGTCCGCCGCAACGGCACCCTGACCGTCAGCGTGTCGGGCGAGCTCGACATCGCCACCACCGAGCTGCTGCGCGGCCACCTGCTCGACCTGCTGCGGGAGGCGGACAGCGCCCCGCGCAAGCAGGTCGCGCTGGTCATCGAGGTGAGCCGGCTGACCTTCATCGACGCCGCCGGGCTCGGCATCCTCGTCTTCGCCCACAACGCCGCCCAGCGCCAGCAGACCCCGCTGCTCATCACGGGCGTCCCGCCGTCCATGCGACGGCTGCTGCGCCTCACCGGCCTGGAGGGGCGCCTCACCTGAACACCCGCCACCTGTAGGTTGTCAGGCGTGATTCAGGTTCCCGATCAGATACCCCTGAAGCTGGAGGACGGGTTCGAACGCGTCAGGCGGGAGCTCGACCTGCCCGACGACTTCCCCCGCGCCGTGCTCGACGAGGCCGCGTGGGTGGCGCGGGTGCCGCGGCTCGACGCCGAGGACATGTCCGACGTACCGTTCGTCACCATCGACCCGCCCGGCTCGATGGACCTCGACCAGGCCGTGCACCTCGAACGGCTGCGTGCCGGCTACCGCGTCTGGTACGCGATCGCCGACGTCGGCGCGTTCGTCCGGCCGGGCGGCCCCATCGACGCCGAGGCCCGCACCAGAGGCGAGACCGTCTACCTGCCCGCGGGCAAGGTGCCCCTGCACCCCAAGGTCCTGTCGGAGGACGCGGCCAGCCTGCTGCCCGGCGCGCTGCGGCCTGCCGCGGTCTGGCGCATCGACCTCGACGCCGACGGCCGCACGGTCGGCGCCGACGTGCGGCGCGCGCTCGTCCGCAGCCGCGAACGCCTCGACTACGCCTATGTGCAGGCGGCCGTCGACACCGGCACCGCCGACGGCGTCCTGGGGCTGCTGGCCGAGATCGGCCGCCTGCGGCTGGCCCTCGAACGCGAGCGCGGTGGCGTCACCCTGCCCACCCCCGAGCAGGAGGTGGTCCCCGACGGCGACGGCGCCTACCGGCTGGAGTTCCGGCTGCCGCTGCCCGCCGAGGCGTGGAACGCGCAGATCTCCCTGCTGACCGGCATGGCCGCGGCCTCGATGATGCTCGACGCCGAGATCGGCATCCTGCGCGTGCTGCCCCGGCCGCGCGCCGACGACCTGGCGAAGGTCCGCCGGGTGGCCCGGGCGCTGGAGGTCCCCTGGCCCGACGGGGCCGCCTACGGCGCCGTGGTGCACGACCTGGACCCCAAGAACCCGCAGCAGGCGGCGTTCCTGCACGAGTCCAAGGTGCTGCTGCGCGGCGCGGGCTACGTGGCCTTCGACGGCGCTCCGCCCAAGCTGGCCGAGCACGCGGCGGTGGCGGCGCCGTACGCGCACGTCACGGCGCCCCTGCGGCGCCTGGTCGACCGCTACGCGACCGAGGTGTGCCTGGCGGTCGCGGCGGGCGAGCCGGTGCCGTCCGACATCCGCGCGGGCCTGGCGGCCCTGCCCGCCATCATGGGCTCGACCGGACGGCGCGCCGGGGCCGTGGAGCGGGCGTGCGTGGACCTGGTGGAGGCGTTCCTGCTGCGCGAGCGGATCGGGCAGGCGTTCCAGGCGATGGTGATCGACGTGGACGAGCGCCGCGGGGGCGGGCAGGTGCAGCTCGTCGACCCGGCCGTGATCGCCCGCTGCGACGGCGCCCTCCCTCTCGGGGAGCAGGTCACCGTACGCCTGGCGCAGGCGGACCCGGCGACCCGTGAGGTCCGCTTCACCCTCGCCACGTGACGGCCCGGCGCGTGGAGGGGCCGCGCACGGCATGTTCCGCGCGCGGCCCCTCGCCGGCGTCACTTCTTGAGCAGGCTCCACCCCGCGCCCACACCCATGAGGTGGAGCGCGACGCAGAGCAACCCGGCGGTGCCGAGCGTGGTGACCGTGACCACGCTGCCGACCGCGAGGCCGGCGATCTCGAAGACGAGGGCGATCACGAACAGCAGTGCGGCGACGAGGGCGAACATAGGTGGCTACCTCCGAACGGGGCCGGCCGGACGCCGCGCATCCGAGGGGGCGGGCCTCGGCGAGTGCGTCCGAGGATGTCTCTGACATGGGGATTTCCAGCAACATCGGCCGAAAAACTGCCCCGAAGGTGACGTTCCGTGAACGAATGACGACACCACATTGACCGGCCGGCCAGTCTCTCCCGCGCGGTCGCGGCCTCAGGCCCCTTTCGCCCGCATCCCGTCGCAGATCACGTCCGCCATCCGTACCGCCGCCGCCCTGGCCCGCGCCCTGCGCTCGGCCGCCAGGCCCCCCCGCAGCAGATCCAGCACGTCCTCCCCCGCCAGATCCCTGCGCGCCGCCCCGGCCCGCTGGGCCCGGTCCAGTAATCGGGCGACCGCCCTGCCGAGATCGTCCTGCAACGACGCCCTCATCCCGGCCCCGCTGTCGAGCATGTCGCACAGCGCCTGGTTCTCCGACGCCTGCTCGACCACCCTGGCGAACCAGCCGAAGAACGCCTTCCCGGGATCCTCCGCCGTCGCCAGCGCGCGGGCGTCGGCCACGAACCGCTCGATCCGCCCCAGCAGCACCGCCTCGAACAGCGCCTCCTTGGTCGGGAAGTGCCGGTAGACGGTGCCCACCCCGAACCCGGCCCGCCGCGCGATCTCGTCGAAGGAGATCGTCAGGCCGTCGCTGGCCAGCGCCTCCTGCGCGATCTGCAGCACCCGCTCCCGGTTCCGCCGGGCGTCGGCCCGTAACGGCCTGGCCGAGCTGTGGTCGTCGCCCATGAACGAACCTGCCTTCAACAACCGGAGGGATCTCTCCGATTCTATCGACCGCCCCTCCCCACCCGCACCCCTCGCACCGACGCAGGCGAAGACGAAGGGGCGGCACGCCGCGGGCGGGCCCGAGCGGCCGTCCCGCATCCACGTGAGGCGCGCCATGAGGACCGCCTACCGCCATGAGCGCCGCCCCCTCGAAGAGCCGCCACCCCGAGGCCGCCAACCAGCCACACGTGCCGGGTGGCCGCTTCGCCTCCGCTTGCGAGTGCCCCCGAAGCTCCCAAAACCGAAACACCCGCCCCGGAAGGGCGGGTGTTTCGGGGGGCCGGTCAGGGGGGTGTGGGGCCGTGGTCGGTCAGGGACGGCCGGCTGCGGGTGAGCGGGCGCGGGTGGGCGCGGGCGAAGCGCTTCAGGCGGATGCGCTCCTCCCTGCGCACCGGCGACAGCTCCACGATGCGCGCCCCCTCCGGCACGAGCCGCAGGTCGTGCGTGATGAGGAGCGTCGTCCGCCCGGCCATGAGCCGTAGCAGCGGCTTCATGACCTGCGCGGCCG
This sequence comes from Nonomuraea sp. NPDC005650, assembly GCF_040605375.1. NCBI lineage: Bacteria > Bacillati > Actinomycetota > Actinomycetes > Streptosporangiales > Streptosporangiaceae > Nonomuraea > Nonomuraea sp. NPDC005650. Next base: position 119,795 of record NZ_JBEXCR010000016.1, on the reverse strand, counting down.
TGGCCTCGTCCAGCCCCGTCATGGGCTCGTCGAGCACCAGCACCGGCGCGTCCCGCAGGATGGCCCTGGCGATGGCGATCCGCTGCCGCTGCCCGCCCGACAGGAGCCGCCCCCGCTGCCCCACCGGCGTGTCGTAGCCCTGCGGCAGCAGTTCGGCGAAGTCGTGCACCCCCGCCGCCTCCGCCGCCTCGACGATCTCCTCCAGCGAGGCGTCGGGGCGGCCGTAGGCGATGTTGTCGCGTACGGACGCCGAGAACAGCAGCGTCTCCTGGTGCAGGATCGTGATGTTCTCGCGCAGCGACCGCCGGGTCAGGCGCCGGATGTCGGTCCCGTCCAGCAGGATGCGGCCCGCTTCCGGGTCGTAGAACCGCAGCATCAGCTTGGCCAGCGTGGACTTGCCGACGCCGCTGGGCCCGGTGAGGACGACGACCTTGCCGGGCGAGGCGGTGAACGTCACGTCCTGCAGCACCTGCCGCCCCCGCCGCGGGTAGGTGAACCCGACCCGGTCGAACTCGACCAGGCCCCGGCTCCTCCCTGCGGGCACGGCGTCCCGCGCGTCGGTGACGGCCGGCCTGACCCGCAGGATCTCGATGACCCGGTCGGACCCGGCCGCCGCCTCGGACACCGTCAGCGCCAGCTCTCCCAGCGACTGGACCGCCGGATACAGCAGTGCCAGGTACGCGGCGAAGGCCAGCAGGCCGCCCAGGGTCAGCCGGCCTGCGGCGATCTCCCACGCGCCGAACCCGAGGACGACGATCAGGCAGACGGTCTCGATGACCTGGACGGTGGGCCCGTACAGGCCGGACAGCCAGGCCTGCGTCATGTTGGCGCGCAGCCACATGCCGCCCTCCCGGTGCAGGCGGCCCGACTCGGCCTCCTGCCGGTTGTAGGCCTGCACGAGCGGCTGGTTGGCCAGCCCCTCCTCCAGGACGCTGTTCATGGCGCCGTTGCTGAAGCGCTCCCGGGCCGCGGCCGTCCTGAACCTGCCCGCGAACACTTTGGACACCACCAGGAACAGCGGGATCAGCGCCATCGTGACGAGGGCGAGGTCCCAGCGGATGAAGAAGGCCGCCCCGGCGAAGAACACCACGCTGGCGGCCGTGGTGAGCGCCTTGACCACCCCTGACCCCACGAGCTCCTCGATGGCCTCGATGTCGTCGGTCAGCCGTGCCATCAGGTCGCCGAGGCGCCGGTTCTCCGAGAAGTCCGGCGCGAGCGTCTGCAGGTGCTCGTAGACGCGGTCGCGCAGGGCCAGCAGGAACCGTTCGGCGCCCAGCGCGGTGACGTACGTCGCCGCGAAGGACGTCACCCCGGCGACCGCGGCGAGCCCCAGCCAGGTGAAGGCCGGAACCCAGAACTCGCCCAGCCGTCGGGTGGTCAGCACCTCGTCGGTGATGTGGCCGAACAGGCGGATCGCGGCGACCTCGCACAGCGCGGCCACGACGGCGAACACGACGCCGGCCGCGAATAGTCGGCGCAACCCGCGGGTGTCCGGCCAGAACTCGCGAAAGGTGCGGCGAATGGAAATCGCCGGAGCGAGTTCTCGGCCGGAGACAGTCAATGAGAGCCGGCGGCCAGGCCACCGGCTCTCACGGGAGCGATTTACCACCCCCACCACCAGCGGCGTGAGCGGCAGCGCCAACCGCGCCACCCACAACGCCGGCGCCTACGACGGCAGCAACCCTGCTGGAAGTCGATCCTGGTGAGCTGAGTGCCAGCCATGATTCCTCCCCCGTTTGCTGACTTGCACAAATCGCACGTTAGCACCCGAAATGGGACAAAGCACGAGAAATCGACATTTTAAAAGGAACTTGACCAGCAAAACCGGCCGACAAAGGCCGTTGCCCGCGCCCGTTAAATCGAGCGTAAATAAACAGCACCGCTAACTCTGGTAACGGGAATGCCAAAGGACGCCGCCCGGCACCGGTTCCAAGGTGTAGGTGACCCGATACTTTCGTCCGATGGATCCGACGTCTACGGCCAGGATCATGGACTCATGGCATTCTTCGGCGTCATCCTCATGATCCAGGGTTTCGGCAGCCTCATCGCCAAGCACTTCTTCGGAAGCAACTTCGGCCTGCTGCACCTGGTGCTCGACGGCACCGCCCTGACCGTCGCCGGCGCCGTGGTGGGCGTCGCGGGCCTGCTCCTGACGATCGGCGCGCTCGCCAAGGACTCCTAGCGCCCCGAGCCCGCCCTCCGGAGAGGGCGGGCAGGACCTCCGGGCAAGGTCAGGTGAGCGAGGAGTAGGCCACCACGCCGCGACGCATCGCGTCGACCGCCTTGCCCGCCGTCTGCTTGATCTTGCTGCCCGGCGGGGCTGCGTTCCCGAGCTGACCCAGCAGGTCCATCAGCTGCTTGACCCACCGTACGAAGTCACCGGCGGCCAGCTCGTTGCCGTTCACACCGTCCCGGAGCACGGCGTCCAGGCTGTGCCCCTTCGTCCACCGGAACGCCGCCCACGCGAACCCCAGATCGGGCTCCCTGATCGTGGACAGCTGGTGGTCGGACTCGATGCCCTCCAGCTCCCCCCACAGCCGGATCATCGACGTCAGCGCCTGCTGCGTCCGCCCGGCGGGCACCTTCGGACGGCGCGCGTCGTCGGGCGCCCGCGACTCGAACACCAGCGCCGACACGCACGCCGCCAGCTCGGCCGGGTCGAGCTCCTCCCACAGCCCCTGACGCAGCGACTCGGCGGTCAGCAGGTCGAGCTCGGTGTAGATGCGCCCCAGCCGGCGGCCCTCGTCGGTGACGGCCTCGCCGTCCAGGTAGCCGAGCTGCTCCAGCACCGAGCAGATGCGGTCGAACGTCCGCGAGATGACGTGCGAGCGCCCCTCGACCCGGCGGCGCAGCCCCTCGGTCTCGCGCAGCAGCTTGTGGTAGCGCTCGGCCCAGCGGGCGTGGTCCTCACGCTCGTCGCAGCCGTGGCACGGATGCTGGCGGATGAGCCGGCGCAGCTCGTTGATCTCGTCGTCCTCCACCGCGTGGTCGCGCGCCCGCACCGGCTTGCCCAGGTCGCGGTCGCCGAGCTTGGCCAGCAGCGTGGAGACCAGGTTGGCGCGCTCCTTGGGCGAGCGGCCGTTGAAGTTCTTCGGGATGCGCAGCTTCTCCAGCGGCTCGACCGGGACGGGGAAGTCCGCCGGGTCGAGCTTCTTGACCTGCTTGCCGATCGTCAGCACCAGCGGGCTCGGCCCCTGACCGCGCGGGTTGCGGCCGGGATCGAGCACGATCGCCAGCCCCGCCCGGCGCCCGCCCGGCACCCGGATGACGTCGCCCGGCTCCAGCGCCTCCAACGACCGCACGGCGGCCGCCCGGCGCGCGGCGCCGCGCTGCCTGGCCAGGTCCGCCTCACGATCGGAGAGCCGACGGCGTAGCTCCGCGTATTCGGGGAAGTCTCCCAGGTGACACGTCATGGCCTCCTGGTAGCCCTCCAGCGCCTCCTCGTGCTTGCGCAGCTGCTTGGCCAGCCCGACGACCGCCCGGTCGGCCTGGAACTGCGCGAACGACTCCTCAAGCAGCGTCCTGGCCCGTTCCCTGCCGAACTGACCGACGAGGTTGACCGCCATGTTGTACGACGGCTGGAAGCTCGAACGCAGCGGGTACGTGCGCGTACCGGCCAGACCCGCCACCGACAGCGGATCCATGCCCTGCTGCCACAGCACCACTGCATGGCCCTCGACGTCGATGCCGCGCCGCCCCGCCCGCCCGGTGAGCTGGGTGTACTCGCCCGGCGTCAGGTCGGCGTGGGTCTCGCCGTTCCACTTGTCGAGCTTCTCGATCACCACGCTGCGGGCCGGCATGTTAATGCCCAGGGCGAGCGTCTCCGTCGCGAACACGGCCTTGACCAGCCCGCGCGTGAACAGCTCCTCCACGACCTCCTTGAACGCCGGCAGCATGCCCGCGTGATGGGAGGCCAGCCCGCGCTCCAGGCAGTCACGCCACTCCAGGTAGCCCAGGACGGCCAGGTCCTCGTCCGGCAGATGCGCCGTGCGCTCGTCCACGAGCTGCCTGATCTCGTGCCGCTCGCGGTCGGTGGTCAGCCGGATCCCGGCGTACAAGCACTGCTGGACGGCGGCCGCGCACCCGGCGCGCGAGAAGATGAACGTGATCGCCGGCAGCAGCCCCTCGGCGTCGAGCTTCTCGATCACCTGCACCCGGTCCGGCGGGCGCGAACGCTGCGGCCTGCCGTAGCCGCGCCGGCCCCGCCCCGCCGTCAGCCGCTCGGCGTCGCGCGTCACCCGCATCAGCGTGGGGTTGACGCGCAGGGTCAGGTCGTCGTTCACGAACATGTCGTAGAGGAGGTTGCCGACCATCATGTGCTGCCACAGCGGCACCGGACGGTGCTCGTCCACGATCACCGTGGTGTCGCCGCGCACCTCGCCCATCCACTCGCCGAACTCCTCGGCGTTGCTCACCGTCGCCGACAGCGCGACCAGCCGCACCGACTCCGGCAGGTGGATGATCACCTCTTCCCAGACCGCGCCGCGGAACCGGTCGGCGAGGTAGTGGACCTCGTCCATGACCACGAACCCGAGCCCCGCCAGGGTCGCCGACCCGGCGTAGAGCATGTTGCGCAGCACCTCGGTGGTCATGACGACGATGGGGGCCTCGCCGTTGACGCTGTTGTCGCCCGTGAGCAGGCCGACCTTGGCGGTGCCGTAGCGCTTGACCAGGTCGTTGTACTTCTGGTTGGACAGTGCCTTGATGGGGGTGGTGTAGAAGCACTTCTGGCCCTGTTCCAAGGCCAGGTGGACGGCGAACTCGCCCACGACCGTCTTGCCCGACCCCGTCGGCGCCGCCACCAGGACGCCGTCGCCGGCCTCCAGGGCGCGGCAGGCGTCTAGCTGGAAGTCGTCCAGCTCGAAGTCGTAGAGACCTCGGAACGATCTCAGCGCGCCCCCGTCGTCCCCATGTCTCTGACGGAAGGCAGCGTAGCGTTCCGCTGGCGTTGTCATACCCGCCAGCCTACCGAAATCGCCTTTCCGGTCAGTCCCCCCGTACTCCGGCCGCCCCTCCGGGCCCCCGTCCCCCGCAGACGAGCCCCGGCCGGGCGCCTTTACAATGTAGATTTCAAACGATGACCCGCAACGCCCCGGGGCGAACCTCGCAGTGGACCGGGGCCGGGCCCACGCGTTCGCCGTCGGCGTAGGCGACCGCGCCCGTGTCCGTGTCCCCCGGCATGACCTCCAGCCGCACGCTGCGCACCCGCCGCACCGACACCGCCCGATGCCCCACGTGCGTCCCCCGGTACACCCTCGGGAACACCCGCAGGAACTCGGCCTTGGACACCGCCTCCAGCATCATCACGTCCAGCAGCCCGTCGTCGGGCCGCGCGTCGGGGCACACCCGCATCCCCGCCCCGTACGAGCGCGTGTTGGCCACCGCGACCAGCATGGCCTCGCGTTCGACGACCTCCTCCTCGTCGAGGGTCACCCGGAACGGGATCGGCCGGAAGGAGCGCAGTTCCTCCACCGTCGCCACCAGGTAGCGCGCCATCCCGGGCGGCCACGTCATCCGGTTGGCCCGCTCGTTGACCCGCGAGTCGAACCCGCAGCACATCACCCCGGCGAACAGCTCGTCCGCCTGCCCGGCCCGAACCCGGGCGACGTCCACGAGGCGCGACTTCATGCGCAGCACGGCGCGGGCCGCCGCCATGGGGTCGCCCAGCGGCACGCCGAGCGCGGCCGCGAAGTCGTTGCCGGTGCCCGCGGGGATGATGCCGAGCGGCACGTCGGTGCCGGCCACGGCCTGCACGGCCAGGTGGACCAGCCCATCACCGCCGAAGGCCACGAGCGCGTCGGGGCGCTCGGCCACGGCCGCGCAGGCACGCTCAAGGGCGTCGGTGGCGTCGTCGCCGACGATCACCGACAGCTCGGCCCCGCCCGCGCGCAGCCGGCGCGCCACGGGCTCGATCAGGCGCAGCGTACGGCCGCCGCGGGCGGCGGGGTTGACCAGCAGGGCGAGTTGAGGGGACACGCCCGGAATTTATCGCCTATCGCGTGGAACCGGAATCCTCCCCGGGCCGTTCGTCGTCGGCCGACGTGGTGTCGAGCGCGGTGGAGTCCTCCACCAGCGGGGAGGCCTCGTCGTCGTCGAGGTGGGAGAAGTCCTCGGTGGCGGGCATGCGCTTCTCGCGCACGTACATGAAGAACTCGGCCAGGAAGTACAGCACGACCATGGGCGCGGCCAGCGCCATCATCGTCAGCGGGTCGCCGCCGGGCGTGATGACCGCGCCGAAGACGAACATGGCGAAGACCACCCAGCGGCGGTGCTTCTTGACCGTGGCGTGGGGGAGCACGCCGATGATGTTGAGGAACACCAGCAGCAGCGGCAGCTCGAACGAGATGCCGAAGATCACCACCATGATCAGCACGTAGTTGACGTACTCATCGATCTGGATGATGGCCACGGTGTCGCTCGGCGCGAACCCGAGCAGGATGGCCAGGCTGGTGTCCATGATGATGTACGCCAGCATCGCGCCGACCACGAACAGCGGGATCGCCAGCCCGAGGAAGGCGATCGAGTAGCGCTTCTCGTTGCGGTAGAGGGCCGGGGTGACGAAGGCCCAGACCTGGTAGAGCCAGACGGGCGAGGCCACGACGATGCCCACCATCGCCGAGACCTTCAACGTCAGGAAGAACGACTGGAAGATGCCGCCGTAGGTCAGCGTGCACTCGCCGACACGCAGCTGCTGGGCCTGCGGCGTCTCGCAGAAGGGCTCCTTGATGAACGCCCAGACCGGATCGAAGAAGATCCACCCGATGATGATGCCCACGACGACGGCGACGGCCGCGATGAGCAACCTGTTGCGCAGCTCGCGCAGGTGCTCCATGAGGGGCATGCGGCCCTCGGAGTCAGGTGCGGGCTGGCTCGACCGTTTGAGCAGCGCCATCTAGCAGTCCAGGTGACGAGGAGGGATGGGATCAGACGCGCTTGTCAGCCTGGGGGGCGGCGCTGGCACGCAGCCTGGCGGCCTGCTCCTCAAGCTGCCTGGCCTGCTCCTCCACCGAGAGCGTGGGGGCGGGGGCGGCCTGGATCGGCTGGGGCTGCACCGGCTGGGGCTGGGGCTGGGGCTGCGGCTGAGCCGGGGCCTGCGCCTGGGCCTGCACCGTGTGGGTGTCCTCGTCCTCCTCACGGAGCTTGGCCGTCTCGGACTTGAAGATGCGCAGAGACCGGCCGACGCCGCGGGCCATCTCGGGCAGCTTCTTCGCACCGAACAGCAGGACGAGCACCAGCGCGATGATCAGGAGTTCGGGGACTCCGAGATTCGACATGAAACGCCCTTTTCTAGCGAGTGCCTGTTTCAGCCACGATCGTACGCTGCCTGGGGCATGGTCTCATCCCCCCGGCCTGTCAATCTGACCCGCCTCGGCTCCAGCTGGGCCGTCGCCTCGGCGATTTCCCTCTTCAGATTACGTGCCGCCACGACGACGCGGGCACCTGCGACCCCGACCACGACGAGCCCCGCCACGCACAGCCCGCCCGCCACGTAGATCCACGTCATGACTGGTGAGCGTACAGGGCCAGGGCCCGCTCGGCCTCCTGGCGGACGGTCTCGGCCATCTCAGGGGGTGAGACGACCCGGCCGGTGTCGCCCAGGCGCAGCGCCAGCTTGAGTATCCAGTCCTCGTCGCGGGCCCGCAGCGCCACCCGCAGCCGCCCCTCGCCCAGCTCGGTGACCTGCTCGCACGGGTAGTACTCGGCCACCCACCGCCCGGCCGCGCTGAGCTCCAGCTCCACCAGCTCGTCGGTGGGCGAGGGCCGGAAGACGCCCCGGGTGACATCGATGGGCTCGGCCTCCGCCGGCGGGTCGGCGGGCACGTCGAGCACCTCCACGCCGAGCATCCGGTCGAGCCTGAACAGCCGCATCGCCTCGGCCCGGTAGCACCAGCCCTCCAGGTAGGTGCGGCCGTCGACGACCACGACCCGCGTGGGATCGACCTCGCGCGGGGTCACCTCGTCGCGCCCGGGCACGTAGTAGCGCAGCGACAGGCGGCGGCCCCTGGTGAGCCCCTCGCGCACGCGCGGCAGCGCGTCGGGGGCGGCGTCCACGTCGACCGCGAGCTGGCTGCTGAGGGTGGCGGCGCCCTCGCCGGCGGCCCGCTCCAGCTTGGCCGTCACGCGGGGCAGCGCGTCGCCGGGCACTTCGGCCAGCTCGGGGGTCGCGGCCAGCATCCGCAGGGCGACCAGCAGCGCGCTGGCCTCGTCGATGCCCAGCCGCAGCGGCCTGGCGATGGTCTCGGCGTTGTCGATGATGATCTCGCCGCCGTCCCAGGAGACGTCGATGAGGTCGCCGGGGGTGTGGCCGGGCAGCCCGCACATCCACACGAGCTGCAGGTCGTCGATGAGCTGCTTCTCGCTCAGCCCGAACACCGCGGCCACCTCGTCGACCTGCGCCCCCGGGTGGGACATCAGGTACGGCACCAGCGCCAGCAGCCTGGGCAGCCGGTCGGCCGACCCGCTCATCGCAGCTCCTCGCCGGGTCCGGTGGTCGACCCGGTGGTCACCCCTGTCATGCCATTGCCCCCTTCAGTCGGCGGATGACGGCCTCGCGGGCGTCCGGCGGCTCGACGACCTCCACGTCGGCGCCGAGGCTGGCCATCCAGCCGGCCAGGCGTTCGGGGTCGGTGAAGGGCAGATCGGCCTCGTCCCACCCGCCGTCCCCCGCGCGCACGGCCGCGGCGAGCTGCCGCAGCCCCTCGCACGCCCCCTGGCGGACGCGGACGACGGCCACCCGCTCGTCGGTCGAGTCGTCCGGGAAGCCGACCATACCCCGCAGGTCGACCCCTTGGGGCACCTCGACCGCGCCGGGCCTGCCCATGACGGTGACCTGCCCGGTGACGCGGCTGAGCCGGAAGACGCGCGGTGCCTGCCGGTCGCGGTCGAACCCGGCCACGTACCAGCGGCCGTTGCGGCTGACCACGCCCCACGGCTCCACGGTGCGGGCGCGCACGCTCTCGCTGCCGGCGCTGCGGTAGTCGAAGCGCACCACGCGCCGGTCGCGCACGGCGTCCCACAGCGCGGGGAAGGCCGGGTCCCGGGTGTCCACGCGCAGCTCCAGCGCGCCGCCACCCATGACGCCGCCCATGGACGCGCCCACGGGCCGGTCGGTGGCCACGCCGCCGGCGCGCAGCTTCAGCAGCGCCCCCGAGGCGGCCTCGGCCAGGCTGGCCCGCTGCCACACCTGCGCGGCCAGGCCGAGCACGGCGGCCTCGTCGGGCTCCAGGGTGATCTCCGGCAGCTCGTACGACTCGCGCTCGATCCGGTAGCCCGGCTCGTCCTCCCAGGGGTCGCGCACCACGTCGATGGGGATGCCGATCTCGCGCAACTCGTTCTTGTCACGCTCGAACATGCGCTGGAACGCCTCGTCGCCATCGCGGTCGTAGCCGGGGACGGCCTGGCGGATCTGCTCGGCCGACAGCGGCCGCCGGGTGGCGAGCAGGCAGATCACGAGATTGAGCAACCGTTCGGTCTTCCGGCGCGACATCTGCCTCACTCCTCCTCCATCGACGCTACCCTGCCCCCGTGATCAGATGGCGCAAGGGCGAGGTTGTACGGATCCGACGCGAGTGGCCGGGAGCGGTGGAGCTGGACGTCGCCGTCCCCGAGGGGGAGTGCCGGGCTCTGGCCTATCCTCCGTTGGTCGGCCGCCCGGAACCCGGTGACGAGGTGCTGCTCAACACGACCGCGCTCGCGATGGGTCTCGGTACGGGAGGTTACGCCATGGTGGTGGCCGTCCCTAACCGTTTGCCGCAAGATCCCGCCGGTCCCGGGCACCTGGTGAAGGCGCGCTACACGCCGCTGCAGGCCACGGTGCTGGGCGCCGACGAGCAGGACTCCCCGCATCACGACCGTTTGCGCGAGGCCGATTCCCTGGACGGGATGCCGGTCGTGGTCGCCGACCTGCACTCGGCGCTGGCCCCGATCCTGTGCGGCCTGTACGCCGACCGGCCCGGCACGCGGGTGGCGTACGTGATGCAGGACGGCGGCGCGCTGCCGGTGTGGTTCTCGATGGCGGCGGCCCGCCTGCGGGAGATCGGCTGGCTGGCGGGCGTGGTGACGGTCGGGCAGTCGTTCGGCGGCGACGTGGAGGCGGTGACCGTCCACACCGGGCTGCTGGCGGCCCGGCACGTGCTGGAGGCCGACGTGGCGATCGTCACGCAGGGTCCCGGCAATCTGGGCACGGGCACCAAATGGGGGTTCTCCGGCGTGTCGGCGGGCGAGGCGGTCAACGCGGCGGGCGTGCTGCGCGGCCGCCCGGTGGCGGCCCTGCGGGTCAGCGAGGGCGACCTGCGCGAGCGCCACTACGGGGTCTCGCACCACTCGCTGACCGCCTACGGGCGGGTCGCCCTGACGCCCGCCGACGTGCCGGTGCCGGAACTGCCCGGGGAGTTCGGCGAGCGGGTCAGGGACCAGTCCGAGCTGCTGGCCGTCCGGCACCGCCTGGTGCCGGTGCCGGTGGAGGGCCTGCACGAGGCGCTGCGGGAGTCGCCGGTGCGCCTGTCGACGATGGGCAGGGGCCTGGAGGAGGACCTGCCCTACTTCCTGGCCTCGGCGGCGGCGGGCAGGCTGGCGGCCTCGCTGCTGTCGTAGGAGTCCTTGAACGTGAACGCCTCGGGGCTCGGCCCCTCGGCCCTGAGGCGCTCCAGCCGCGCCATCCCCTCGGCCAGCGTCGGGATGTGACCCTCGGGGATCCACCACATCACCATGTACGGCTCCGCCAGGCGCAGGAACCACTCCCTGCGCCGGCGCAGCACGCCCAGATGGGCGCTGCGGTAGGTGTAGTTCCACAGGGTGTCCAGCGACTCCCACACCGAGAAGTTCAGCAGCAGGTGGTCGCCGTAGTCGTGGATGACGGTGGCGGTGGGGTCGCTCTCGCTCTCCTTCAGCCGCCACACGAACCCGGGGGCCTCGTCGGCGACGGTGTTGACGGGCTCGAGGAGGGCGACGAACTCGGCGAGCTCCTGACTGTCGATGGGCGCGCGCAGATGGGCGATGTTCAGCTCAGCGAGATGCATGACGCTCAGCACACCACCCGTCCGCCTTCTATGTCAATCCTCATTTGTTTTAGAGAGGGAGACGCAGCACTCCCCCGGCCGCGGGTCGAGCCTGGCCCGGTCCGGCTCGTCGCCGAGCCCTTCGAGCAGCCCCTGGCACAGGGCCAGGTTCATGGAGCACACCAGCAGCGGCTGCTCCTCGGCCAGCACGTGGAAGGGGCAGTTGCGCAGGCGCAGCGCGCCGCCCTCCTCGTACGGCTCGTAGCCGCGCTCCTGGAGCACCCGCTCGACGGGCTCGCCCGCGTGCCCCTTGGCCAGCCGGGCGCCGGCCTCGCGCGCCACCCGCTCGGCCCGCTCCTCGGCGCCCAGCGCGTCCACGACCTCGGCCAGGACGGAGGCGAGCGCGGCGTAGTCGCGCGGCGGCAGGCTCACCGACCGCTCGCCCCTGGCCCGGCGGTAGACCTTGGCGGGCCGGCCGCTGCCCGGCCCCTTCTTCTCCTGCTGCCGGAAACCGCTCTCCAGCAGCCCCGCCTCGACGAGCTTGTCGAGGTGGTGGCCGGCGAGGGTCCTGGAGACGCCCGCGGCTTCTGCCGCCTCTCCCCTGCCCACGTCGCCGCCGCGGGCCGCGACGGCCGCGTACAGGCTGCGGCGTACGGGGTCGTGCAGGAGGGCCAGCGCGTCGAGGTCGTCGCTACTCACATCGGGAGTCTACGAAAGCTTCCGCTCCACGTGCTTGTACGTGCACGCGCGGCTGGCGTTGGACGGGACGTTGCCGTACCTGCGCCAGCACGCGCCCTTCTTGATCACCCAGATGTCGACCCACTCGGGCGCGCGGTACTTGCGGTAGGCGGCCTTGGCGTTGCGCAGCACGCGGTCGGCCACGGCCTTCGCCTGGGCCTTGCTGGAGGCGGAGGTGTTGACCCACGTCGTGCCGGCGTCGCCGCCCACGACGCAGGGCTTCTTGACGCCCTTACAGAAGGGCGGGCCGGCGGCGGCGGACGCGGCCGTCGTTCCGCCGAGAAGGACCGCTAAAGCCGACACGATGACGAGAAATGTACGGATCATGAGGCTCATCCTGCCTCAATACGCCGCGATGAGATCCACGACGTAGACGAGCGTGTCGGTGCCCGTGATGCCGTGGGCGGGGTCTCCGGCGGGGCCGTAGCCGTACGAGGGCGGGACGACCATCAGGACCCGGCTGCCGGCCGGCACCCCCACCAGGGCCCGCTCCCACCCCTTGAGCACGCCGCCGTCGCCGACCTTGAACGCCTTGGGGCGGCCGCTCGTCCAGGTGGCCTCGAAGACGCGGCGGCTGCCCCAGACCGCGCCCTCGTACTGGGCGACCACGAGCTGCCCGGCCCGCGTGCCGCGCCCCTCACCCCTGACCAGCACCCTGGCCTCGAACGCGGGCGGCGGGGCGGTGGCGGGCACCTCCAGCGCGGGCGGGGCGCCGGCGGTGACGCGCACGCCCGCCAGCGAGCCGCCACCCGCCTCGACCGAGGCGCCCTTGGGGTGGGCGGCGATGATGTCGACGACGTAGACCAGCTCGTCTCCTGGCCCGACGCCGGGCGGCGGCTGCGCGCCGCCGCGGTACTGCGGCGGGACGGCGGCCACGACCCGGCTGCCGACCCGGCGGCCCCGCAGCGCGCCGTCCAGCCCCGGCGGCAGCTCGCCCAGCGCGAACGCGGCCGGGGTGCCCCGGTCGAAGGTGGAGTCGACCACGCGGTTGTCCCTGCCGTCCCAGACGTGCGCGGTGTACTGGACGATCGCGAGGTCGTCGGCGCCGAGCGGGGCGCCCGCACCGCTCTCCAGCTCCTCCACCCGCAGCCCCGCGGCGGGCCCGCCGCCCGCGAAGGCGATCGTCGGCCTGGCGCCGAACGGCCCGCCCACCGTCATGCCGAGGTCGCGCGCGACGCCGCCCGCGCAGCCGGCCAGCAGCAGCAGGACCGGCAGTATCGCGGCGGTACGGCGGCGGCGCATCGGTCCTCCCACGCGGCGGGGCTGGGCCTGGCGATGCTACCGCGTCCGGCCCGCGCGGGCGGGCCGGACGGGGTCGTGGGTCAGGCGGCGCCCAGGATGTCCACCACGAACACCAGGGTGCTCTTGGCGGGGATGCCCTGCTGCTCCTGGTCGCCGTAGCCCAGGTCCGGCGGGATGCTCATCACGACCCGGCTGCCGACCGGCACCCCGGCCAGGCCCTCCTGCCAGCCCTTGATGACCCCCGACAGCGGGAACTCGGCCGGCTGGCCCCGCTCCCAGCTGGAGTCGAACTGCTTGTCGGAGCCCCACAGCTTGCCCGTGTAGTGGACCGTGAGCGTCTGGCTGGCCTCCACCTTCGGGCCGGTGCCCTCGATGAGGGTCTTGACGACGAGCTTGTCCGACGGCTTGTCGTCCGTCTTCGTGGTCAGCGTGGGCGCCTTGTCGCCGCCCGGGCTGACGACCTTGACGCCCTTGAGGCTCTCGCCGGTCTCCTTGCCCGTGGCGGCCTTCAGCGGCGGCGGCTGGGTGCCGACGATGTCGAACACGAACACCTTCGTCGGCTCGGCCGGCTGCTGCGTGGCCTGCTGCGCGGGGACGGAGTCGTTGGCGAGCACGGCCAGCAGCCGCCCGCCGTGCTTGACCTTGGTGAAGCCCTCCTGCAGCACCTGCGGGATCTGCTGGTCGACCGCGATCGTCTCGGGCTTCTTGGTGTCGTAGGAGGAACCCTGCACCCCGTTGCCCTTGCCGTCCCAGTTGTAGACGGTCAGGTTGACGATCACGCGGTCGCCGGACTTGATCCCGTCGCCGTTGCCCGGCTGGATCACCTCGTACGACGACTTGGTGGCGGGCGTGCCGGAGGGGAAGGTCACCGTGGGCTTGGCGCCCACGTCACCGGTGACCTTGACCCCCGTGCCGGCGCCGGTGGTGGCGCCGGTGCTCGCACCGTCGGAGCCGCACGCGGCGGCGAAAAGGATCAATGGCACGGCGGCCAGTACGGCCATAGCGCGGCGCATGGGTTTCCCTCGGAAAGACGGCAGATTCGCGTCACCCTACCCGACTTCCGGGTAGGCCCGAGGTAAACGAAGCGCTACATCCCGGCTATGAGTTTGTCCACCCTCTCGTCCACGCTCCGGAACGGATCCTTGCACAGCACCGTGCGCTGGGCCTGGTCGTTCAGCTTGAGATGCACCCAGTCGACGGTGAAGTCGCGCCGCTTCTCCTGCGCCTTGCGGATGAACTCGCCGCGCAGCCGCGCCCTGGTCGTCTGCGGCGGCACCGACTTGGCCTCGAAGATCTTCAGGTCGGACGCCACCCGCTCCACCGAGCCGCGCTTCTGCAGCAGGTAGAACAGGCCGCGCTTGCGGTGCACGTCGTGGTAGGCCAGGTCGAGCTGGGCCACCCTGGGCGAGGACAGCGGCAGGTCGTACTTCTTCCGGTAGCGCTCGATGAGCTGGTATTTCGTCACCCAGTCGATCTCCCGCGAGACCAGGTCGAGGTTGCCGGTGTCGACCGCGTTGAGCGTGCGCTCCCACAGCTCCAGCACCCGGTGGGCGATGGCGTCGCCGCCGCGGCGGTCGACGAAGTCCTTCGCCTTGGACAGGTATTCCTGCTGGATCTCCAGGCTGGAGGCCTCCCGCCCGTTGGCCAGGCGCACCCTGCGGCGGCCGGTCATGTCGTGGGAGACCTCGCGGATGGCCCTGATCGGGTTTTCCAGCGACAGGTCCCGCATCACCGTGCCCGACTCGATCATGCGCAGCACCAGGTCGGTGGCGCCGACCTTGAGCAGCATCGTGGTCTCGCTCATGTTGGAGTCGCCGACGATGACGTGCAGGCGGCGGAACCGCTCGGCGTCGGCGTGCGGCTCGTCGCGGGTGTTGATGATGGGCCGGGACCGGGTGGTGGCGCTGGAGACGCCCTCCCAGATGTGCTCGGCCCGCTGTGAGACGCAATAGACGGCGCCGCGGGGCGTCTGCAGGACCTTGCCGGCCCCGCAGATGATCTGCCGCGTCACCAGGAACGGGATCAGCACGTCCGCCAGCCGCCCGAACTCCCCGTGCCTGCCGACCAGGTAGTTCTCGTGGCAGCCGTAGGAGTTTCCGGCCGAGTCCGTGTTGTTCTTGAACAGATAGATGTCACCCGCGATGCCCTCTTCGCGAAGCCGCTTCTCGGCGTCGACCAGCAGGCCCTCGAGGATGCGCTCGCCCGCCTTGTCGTGGGTGACGAGCTCGATGACGTTGTCACACTCGGGTGTTGCGTATTCAGGATGGCTGCCCACGTCGAGGTAGAGACGCGCGCCGTTGCGAAGGAAGACGTTGCTCGATCGGCCCCAGGACACGACCCGCCGGAACAGGTAGCGCGCGACCTCGTCGGGCGACAGCCTGCGCTGCCCCCTGAACGTGCAGGTCACACCGTACTCGTTCTCCAGCCCGAAGATGCGACGATCCATCACCTCACACTATGCCCACGGATCGGCGAGCGGGAGAGATCTTCCAGGTGTTTTCCCACCCGGTCCTCTGAGACCCCTTGTTCATCCCTTTCGTCCCGCGCCCGCCCCCACGGGGCGCGGTGCCGTCTTCCCGCCGTTCCAGGGCCTGCGGCGTCAGGGAGTCCAGATCTCCTGAACCTGGACGATCTTCCCCTTGTAGACCGTGATGAGCGCGGGCTTCCCGTCCCGCTTCATCAGCACCGACCTGGCGCAACGCTTGTTGCCGAGCCCCGTGTCCCGGTTGACCGTCATGCCGCCCTCCGACTTCCCGCAGCCGAACGCCGACAGGTAGACCACGTCCTTGGCGACAGTCGAGGCGTACGCCGTGACGTCGCCCTCGGGCGGGGCCACGAAGTAGCCCTCGGTCTCGGTGCCCTTCTTCCACTTGATGGGCTGGTACTCGGCCACGTCACCGCGGATCTCGGTGATCCGGCCGCGCAGGACGCCGTCGTGACGGGAGTGGATGCCCTTGGTGAAGTCGTGCTTCGGGTCGGCCTGGAAACTCGTGCCGAAGGGCTTGGGCGCCTTGAACTTGGGGAACGCCGCGGCGGTGGCCACGGACGACGCGCCCGCCACGCCCGCCGCGCCGACGGCCGCGGGGGCGGCGTGGGCGGCCACGCCGGAGCTCAGCACCACGGCCACGGCGGCACCTGCCACCAGGAAACCACGCTTGGGAGTGTTCACGGATTCTGAGATCCGCCATCACCGTCCGAAGTTCGCCCCTACTCCAGTGATACAGATCACACTCCCCCAACCTCTCACCACTCCCACTCCCCTACTCCCCCACCACTCCCACTCCCCCGAGCCCTCGCCGCCCGCTCTCCCCGAGCCACCGCCACGCCCTCTCCCCGAGCCACCGGCCGCGCTCCCCAAGCCCTGCCGCTCCCGCCGCGGGCCTCCAGCCCACCCTTCACCGCGTCGGCCGCCGGACCATGCGCACTTCACCGCCGCCGCACCCCCACCCCCCGTACCGGAGGCCAACGAAAAACCCGCCAGACGCCGCCGTAGCGGCCCCTGGCGGGTTCGGAAAGCGGGACGGTTACAGCGGCGACGAGCCGTCGTCCACGTCGCCCTCAGGCCCCGTGGGAGGCGGGGTGTCCCCCGAAGGCTTGGCCGCGGGCGGCGGGGTGGCCGGCGCGGGCGGGGTGGTGGTCTGGGCCAGCAGGCGCTCCAGGCGGGCGCCCGTGAGCCGCAGGAACTTGCGGTGCTCCCGGTTGCGGTCGAGGACCGCCACCTCCAGCTGTGCCACCGGCGGCCGCTCGCCACCCGGCTCGGTGAGCGCCGTCAGCGCCACCTCCAGCGCGTCGGCCAGCGACATCGACTCGCGGTAGCGCTCCTTGAGCCGCGTGGACACCGCGTCCGCCTGGCCGCCCATGGCCGCGAAGCCGTGCTCGTCGAAGACCGACCCGTCGAAGGTGAGCCGGTAGATCGCGTCGCCGTCCTTGGTCTCGCCGACCTCGGCGACCACGACCTCCACCTCCAGCGACTTGATCGACTCGGTGAAGATGCGGCCCAGGTTGGAGGCGTACAGGTTGGCCAGGCCACGCCCGGTCACGTCGGAGCGGTCGTAGGTGTAGCCGTTGATGTCGGCGTAGCGGATGCCGCCGAGCCGCAGCTCCTCAAACTCGTTGTAACGGCCCACGGCCGCGAACCCGATGCGGTCGTAGATCTCGCTGATCTTGTGCAGCGCCCGCGACGGGTTGGGCGCGACGAACAGGATGCCGTCGACGTACTGCAGCACGACGACGGAACGGCCCCGCGCGATGCCCTTGCGCGCGTAGTCGGCCTTGTCCCGCATGATCTGCTCAGGGGACGCATATCCAAAAGGCATGGACACGTGCGGTGGTCCTTTCTAGCGCAGCGGGGCGATGGGGCCGTCGGGCGAGATCAGGCGGGCTTCGAGCATCTGCTCCACGTAGTTGGAGACCTGCTCCTCGCTCAGCCGGCGGAAACCGTCCGCGTCGATCACCGACACGATCGGCCAGATCCGCCTGGTCACATCGGGCCCACCGGTCGCCGAGTCGTCGTCGGCGGCGTCGTAGAGGGCCTGGATGAGGGTCATCGCCATGTCGTCGGCCGTCGCGCCGTCGCGGTAGAGCTTCTTCAGCGAGCCGCGCGCGAAGATCGAGCCGGAGCCGATCGCGTCGAACCTGTCCCGCTCGTACGGCCCGCCCGCGACGTCGTAGCTGAAGATGCGCCCCTCGTCCTTGTCGGGGTCGTACGCGGAGAACAGCGGCACCACCACCAGCCCCTGCATCGCCATCGCCAGGTTGCCCCTGATCATGGTGGCCAGGCGGTTGGCCTTGCCGGCCACCGACATCGTGCGGCCCTCGAGCTTCTCGTAGTGCTCCAGCTCCACCCGGAACAGCCGGGCGAACTCGATGCCGGTGCTGGCCGTGCCCGCGATGCCCATGCACGAGTAGTCGTCGGTGCGGAACACCTTCTCCACGTCGCGCTGGGAGATGATGTTGCCCGACGTCGCCCGCCGGTCGCCCGCCATGAGCACGCCACCGGCGAAGGTGGCGGCCACGATCGTCGTCGCGTGCGGGACCTGGTCGCCGATCGGGGTGGCCAGCACCTCATCCCGCTGCGGCAGCAAATCCGGCGCATACGAGCTGACAAACTCCGTGAACGAGGAACTTCCGGTGTTGCTGAAAAGCTGGTTGACCAAGCCGGCGGGCAGATCCCTGTGCGATGCCACGCGACTCCCTCCAAACGTCAGTGTTCCTAGGGCGACCCTACTCATGTTGCGTTGTTGTCTGCACTTCCCACGATCAGCTCACGGCGAACCCGCGTGATCACACGCCACCCCGTTCCGTGTTCGGATCGTTTCCTTACGGCTCCCCGCGGCCGTGCGACCGCCGGCATGCCCGCACGTCCCGAACAAGGAGACCGGCCTGCGATTCCCCGCCGACCTGCGGCGATCGCCACAGTCCCCCTCACGCCCTGCGGCACCGGCGCGGGCGGCGTTCCCCCTGACGATCGCGGACGTACCCGGCTTCTACCGGCAACTCCACGGCGGCAGCGGCCTCGGCGACCCCAAGCCGCGGCCCCGTCCGCATGCCCGGCGGCCCCGCCCGCATGCTCAACCCGTACTCCAAGAACCCCGGGCTCGCCTGGGACCCGCTCACCTTCAAGCACTCGGCGGCGGCCTCCTGCGGCGCGGCAGACCTGCGGGTAGCCGGCCGGGTCGCGGCAGTAGGCGGTGACGGGCAGCATCTCGTCGGCGCCGAGCTCCAGCACGGGCCAGCGGCGAGCTCCAGCACGGGTCGGCGACGAGCACCTCGTCGTTGACGTCGGCGCGCCAGCTGATGCGCACCTGCCCGGTCGGCTGCGCCTTCGTGGCCCCCCGCCGCCACCGTCAGCGGCAGGAGCCCCGATGAGACCGCCGCCGTCACCATCGCCACCCCACCTCCAACCACCCCGCCCCCGACCACCGCGCCTCCGACCATCCCGCCCTCGACCACCGCGACGGCAGGCTCCACACCACCCCACGACACACTTGGGATACTTGGAGCCATGAGGGACTGGATCCTCCACGTCGACCTCGACCAGTTCATCGCCGCCGTCGAGCTCCTCCGCCACCCCGAGCTCCGCGGCAAACCCGTCGTCGTCGGCGGCTCCGGAGACCCCACCCAACCCCGCACCGTCGCCGCCACCGCCACCTACGAAGCCCGCGAACACGGCGTCCACTCCGGCACGCCACTGCGCACCGCGCTCAAACGCTGCCCCGAAGCGATCTTCCTGCCCAGCGACCCACCCGCCTACGAAGCCGCCTCCGCCCACGTCATGGCCGTACTCCGCGAATTCCCGGTACGCGTCGAAATCTGGGGCTGGGACGAAGCCTTCCTCGGCGCCACCACCGACGACCCGGAAACCCTCGCCGACACCATCCGCCGAACCGTACAAGAGCGCACCCAGCTGTCCTGCTCCATCGGTATCGGCGACAACAAGCACCAGGCCAAACTCGCCTCAGGCCTCGCCAAACCCGCCGGAATCTACCGCCTCACCAGCGACAACTGGGCCGAGATCATGAACAACCGCCCCACCGACGCCCTCTGGGGCATCGGCGCCAAGATCTCCAAAAGGCTCGCCGCCCTCGGCCTCCACACCGTCGCCCAGCTCGCCGCCGCCGACCCCGCCGGCCTCGCCCGCCACTTCGGCCCCACCAACGGCCCCTGGTACCGCTACCTCGCACTCGGCAAAGGCGAAGCCGAAGTCGTCACCACACCCTGGGTCGCCCGCGGCCACAGCCGCGAAACCACCTTCCAGCACGACCTCACCGACGAAGCCGACATCGCCCACCACATCGCCGCCCTCGCCACCCAGGTCGCCCACGACGCCCGCGAAGCCGGCCGCGAAATCACCCGGGTCTCGGTCAAGGTCCGCTTCACCCCGTTCCTCACCCGAACCCGCCAGTCAAAGCTCCCCGCCCCCACCACGGACCCGGCCACCGTCCAGCAGGCGGCCCTCACCATCCTCACCCGCTTCGACCTCACCCGCCCGGTCCGCCTCCTGGGCGTCGCCGTCGACTACACCCTCCCCGAAGCCGATCAGCCCACCCTCGACACCGTCGAATAGAACTCCCCCCGAAGCCTCTCCTCAGCCTCGATCAGCCCCCGAAGCTCCTCCTCCGAAACCTCGACGTCGTCGAAATCCTCAACGGTCGCCTCCACATAAGAAAGCGCCCGCCACACCACACCGGGATCATCCCGGAACTGCCCGATCCCCGTATTGCACGGCAGACACAGCGCATATCGCACATCCCCGGTGCGATGACAATGGTCCACATGCTCGGGCGGCCGATCCCAGCACACCACACACAAACCATGCTGAGCCGAGATCATCCGCTCGACGTCCTCATGCCGCACCTGATATCGCCGCGTCAGGTGATAACTCCGCGTCGGCGCCACCTCATCGGAGGCGCGCGGCCGCGGGAGGGCAACGAACTCGGGCCAGAGAATCTCCCCGTCCAGATAAAGGGCAGCCAACTCCAGCAACACCAGATTGTCGCCGAAGTGGCCGAGCCCGTTGTTGCAGTTGAAACAGAGAATGCCCCGGACCTGGCCGGTCGCGTGGCTGTGGTCGACGAACGTGCCGGGCACGGCCCGGCAGACGGCGCAGAGCCCGCCCTGGCGGGCGAGCATGCGCTCGAAGTCGTCCTCGGTGATGCCGTAACGGCGCTTCAGGTGGTAGTTGCGAGTGCTGCCATGGTGCTCGATGCGGTTTTCGCGCGTCACTCGGTTATGACACGGCTTACAGTAATCGGTGAGCCCGTCCTTGTGCGACCTGTTCTTTCCGAAGTCGGCGACAGGCTTGATCTCCGCACAACGGGGACAGTATTTCTGCCCATCAGGCACTTCGACGCGCTCACGCACGGTCTTCCCTTGCTCTTCCATGCGCTTGCGATAACTCTGCATGTGACGCCGCTGGAAGCAGGCCTTGCAATATCGCGCCAGCCCATCGGCCATCCGCTTATTGCGCCCGAACTCGGCAACCTCCTTTTCCTCCCCGCAGTCCGGGCACCGCTTACACCCATCCGGCGTCTCCACCGATCCTCCCTCCTTCCCTATGTCCGATTTACCCCCTACTGTCCGCCCTTCTGTACGTAAGACCTGACAAATTCCTCTGCGTTCTCTTCGAGAACTTCGTCGATTTCGTCCAGAATTGCGTCGACGTCGTCAGTGAGCTTCTCCTGCCGCTCCTGAACGTCCGGCGCCGCCGAGGCCTCGGTCTCCTCGACTTCGGTCTCGCGCCGACCGGTCTGCTTCTGGCCGCCGGTGTCCTTGGTTGCCATGTCCTACCTCCGGTTGGGGGACTGCCTCTAAGGCATATCTTCCCCGAACCGGGCGACATTTCGCGCCGATCGCCCAGCGATCTTGCCGGCTTGACTAGATAGCCAAGCTATCCAATAATGGAACCACCGACACACGAGGAGGTTCCGATGTCCCCCGCATCCCTGAGCACGGCTGGTGTGCTCCTCATCACAGTCCCCGGTGTGGCCTTCGGCGGCGTCACCCTGCTGAAGTTCCTGATGCGCGACGTCCCGGGCTATCTGGACAACCCCGTCCGGCGTGGCCTGTGGCGGGCCGGGCACGCGCATGCGGGCGTGCTGGTGCTGTTCTCCCTGGTGGCGATGCTGTACGTGGACCAGGCGAGTCTGCCGGAGGGCGTGAAGGCGCTGACGCGGACGTTGATCGTGGCCGCGCCGATCCTGATGCCGCTGGGTTTCTTCCTGTCGGTGGTGCGTCCGAGTGACACGAAGCCGAGCAGGTTGATCTGGTTGACGGTGGCGGGTGGGGCGTGCCTGGCGGTGGGCACGCTGACGCTGGGCGTGGGCCTGCTCTAGGAGACCGGAGGGCCGGTCTCCGCCGGAGCGGCTAGTCGCCGCCGGTGAGGGCGGCGACGAGTTCGGCGGCGGTGCGGCAGCGGTCGAAGAGCTCGCCGACGTGGGCCTTGGTGCCGCGCAGTGGTTCGAGGGTGGGTACGCGCTGGAGCGATTCGCGGCCGGGGATGTCGAAGATGACGGAGTCCCAGGAGGCGGCGGCGACGGATTCGCTGTATTGGCGCAGGCACCGGCCGCGGAAGTAGGCGCGGGTGTCGGTGGGCGGGTGTTCGACGGCGCGCTGGACCTCGTCTTCGGTGACGAGGCGTTGCATGCGTCCGCGGGCGACGAGGCGGTTGTAGAGGCCGCGGTCGGGGCGGATGTCGGAGTATTGCAGGTCGACGAGCTGGAGCCTGGGGTGGGACCAGGGAAGGCTGTCGCGGGTGCGGTAGCCCTCGAGGAGTTCGAGTTTGGCGACCCAGTCGAGTTCGCGGGAGAGCTGCATGGGGTCTTCGGCGAGTCTGGTGAGGACGGATTCCCAGCGGTCGAGGATGTCCTTGTTCATCTCCTCTTGGGCGGTGCCTCGCTCTTCGACGTATTTGCGCGCTTGTTCGAGGTATTCCATCTGGAGCTGGACGGCGGTGAGCTTGCGGCCGTCGCGCATGGCGATCTCGTAGCGGCAGGTGGGGTCGTGGGAGACGGCCCGGAGGGCTTGTACGGGGTTCTCGACGGCGAGGTCGCGGGTGAGGAAGCCTTCTTCGATCATGGCGAGGACGAGGGCGGTGGTGCCCAGCTTCAGATATGTCGAAATTTCCGACATGTTGGCGTCGCCGATGATCACGTGCAGCCGCCGGTACTTCTCGGGGTCGGCGTGCGGCTCGTCGCGGGTGTTGATGATGGGCCGCTTGAGCGTGGTCTCGAGGCCGACCTCGACCTCGAAGAAGTCGGCGCGCTGGCTGATCTGGAAGCCTTCGCCGCGGGAGTCCTGGCCGATGCCGACCTTGCCGGCGCCGACGACGACCTGGCGGGAGACGAAGAAGGGGGTCAGGTGCCGGACGATGTCGGCGAAGGGGGTGGCGCGCCGCATGAGGTAGTTCTCGTGGCAGCCGTAGGAGGCGCCTTTGGCGTCGGTGTTGTTCTTGTAGAGCTGGATGGGCGCGTTGGCCGGGATCGCGGAGGCCCGGGTGGCGGCGTCGTACATCACGCGTTCGCCGGCTTTGTCCCAGATGACGGCGGCCCGGGGGTTGGTGCATTCGGGCGAGCTGTATTCGGGGTGGGCGTGGTCGACGTAGAGCCGGGCGCCGTTGGTGAGGATGACGTTGGCGAGGCCAAGGTCCTCGTCGGTCAGCTGGCTGGAGTCGGCGACCTCCCTGGCCAGGTCGAAGCCGCGCGCGTCGCGTAGGGGGTTTTCTTCCTCGAAGTCCCATCGGGCCCTGCGCGCCCGGGCCGCCGAGGCGGCCAGGTAGGCGTTGACGACCTGTGAGGAGGTCACCATCGCGTTGGCGCCTGGCTGGCCGGGTACGGAGATGCCGTACTCGGTCTCGATGCCCATCACCCGACGCACCGTCATCCAACACCCTCTGTTCGTCCGGGTCTGTCTATCCGCCGTTTATATGCCCGAGCCTATGCCCTTCACAGTGCCCCAAGGCCACAGAGTTATGGCACCGACGCCTTTTCAACCTGTACGGCCGGAGCTGATGGGGTTTGCGGGGGTCTGCGAGGCTTGAGTAGCCGCTGGATGGGGCGTTCGGCAAAGGAGTACACGAGATACGACAGCACCACGGCCGTCAGGATGGTCGTGGTGGCGATGGCCCAGGGGGGCATGTGGCCGGTGAGCGCTGGGATGAGGGCCACCGCGACGACGCCATGGAACAGGTAAAGCGGGTATGTGATGCCGCCGAGCGCGGTGAGCGTCTTGGACGGTTTGAGGCGGATCAGCCCGAGGGCGGCGACGGCCATCACGGCGAAGATCAGCGTGATGGTGATGATCACGCTGACGTCGGTGACGGGCATGTTCTTGAACCCGACGTTGTCGACGCGCCGGTGCACCCGGTCGAGCGCGGAGCCGATCGACATGGCGTACCCGCCGGCCACGTAGAGCCACGGGAGCCAGGCGCTGCCGTGTTTGTGGATGAGGTAGAGGGACATGCCGGCGATGAAGTAGGGCGCGTAGTCGGGCATGACGATCTCGTTGACGACCTCGTTGCCGAGCAGGTCGGCACCGAAGGCGGCCACCAGCCAGACGCCGGAGAAGATCAGGACGCGCCCGTACGTGACCCCGATGATCACCAGGATGGACATCAGCAGGTAGAAGCGGAGCTCGGCCCAGAGCGACCAGTAGACCTGGCTGGCGTCGGTGACCTTGAACAACCGCTGGAACATGGTGGCGTTCACCAGGTATTCGCCTGGTGAAAGTTTTGGGTCCAGCGCCTTGGCGCCGGTGAGCCCGTAGAGCGCCGCGGTGGCGCCGAGGCTGAGCCAGTACGCGGGATAGAGGCGCACGAGCCTGGAGTGGGCGAACCCGCCGAGGCCGCGCCCCCACACGGTCATGAGGATGACGAACCCGCTGATGATGAAGAACAGCTCGACCCCGAGGATGCCTAACCCCGCGAACGGCGCCAGCGGCGGGAACAGCGCGGCGGGCCTGGCCCCCCAGATGGACGCGTACGCCACCAGATAGTGGAAGGCGACGACGGCCAGGGCGGCGATGAAGCGCAGGAGGTCGAGCTCGGCCAACCGGCCGTCCCCCCGAGCATGCTTGGGCCGGTTAGGTGCGTGCACGCCATTTTTGACGTCACCTGGATCACTTTGGTTCCACCGGGCCCTCGGTTCCCACGACCAGGGGGCGGGAGGCGTCGTCGAGCGCGAGCGCGTCGCGGGCGGCCGGGGTGAGGGCGAGCAGCCCGGCGGCTCCGGCGGCGCCGCAGTCCGACAGTTGCACGCCGTGCCCGGCCAGGAGGCGGGCGGCGTCGGCCGCCTGCTCGTCGGTGATCGTCATGTAGAGGTCGGCGAGGTGGTGGAGGAACTGGTGGGCGATGAGGGAGGGTTCCAGGCAGTCGAGCCGGCCAAGGGTGGTGCGGCCGCCCTGGACGCGTACGGGCTCGCCGGCGCGGGCGCTTTCGAGCAGGCAGGCCGCGGCTTCCGGCTCGACCACGACGATCTTGGGCTGCTCGCCCCAGCGGTCGCGCACGTATCCGGCGGCGGCGGTGGCGAGCCCGCCGACGCCGGCCTGGACGAACACGTGGGTGGGCGCGCCCGCGGCGCTCCGGGGCGCGCTGTGGCCGCCGGTCGCGGCAGAGGAGCCGTTGAGGCTGCCCGAGTACGCCTCGAGACCGGCGGGCGCCCCTGAGGACGCGGCAGGGCTGCCGGTCTCCGGGGGGACGGCGGGCAGGGCGCCCGGGTCGGCGAGCTCGTCGAACAGGACGGTGTAGCCGCGCATGATGTCGAGCGGGATGCCGGTGTAGCCGTTCCAGGAGCTGTCGGCGACCAGCCGCCAGCCGTGCCGCTCGGCGGCCTCGATGGCGGCGGCCATGCTGGCGTCGTAGTCGTCGCCGCTGCGCCGCACCTCGGCGCCGAGCCCGCGCAGCCGCTGGGCGAACGCCTCGGGGACGCCTTCGCTGAGGTACACGACGCAGTCCACGCCGACCTCGGCGGCTCCGGAGGCGACGGAGATCCCGTGGTTGCCCGCGCTGGCGCACACGAACGGCGTACCGCCGCCCTCGTGCTCGGCGAGCAGGTGCACGGCGTACGCGCCGCCGAGCGCCTTGAAGCTGCCCAGCCCCATGCGCCCGCTCTCGTCCTTGACGTGGACGGCCGCGGTCCCGGCCAGGCCCGGAATGGTGTGCACCGGCGTGGGCCGGTAGGAGGGGTGCCGGGCGAAGTGCGCGCGGGCCTGGCGGGCGTGCTCGGTCCCGATGAGCGCGCGGTCGTGCGCGGTGTACGGGGCCCGGGCGGGGTTGAGGTACTCCATGATCGCCATGCTAGGCGGGCCCGCCGTTCTCCCCCGGCCCGCCACTCCGCGCCGGAACAGGGCCGATGCGGGACGGGTGGGCGGTCAGGCGCGGTCGCGGGCGGCGGCGACGGCGGCCTGGCCGAGGCTGACGCCGCCGTCGCCGGGCGGCACGCGCACGTGCTTGAGCACCCGGAACCCGGCCGCGCGCAGCCGGGCCACGGTGCCCTCCAGGAGCAGCGCGTTCTGGAACATCGCGCCCGACAGCGCCACCGCCGACAGCCCGGTGGAGTCGCGCAGGGTGTCGCAGGCGCGGGTGACGGCGTCGGCGAGGCCGTTGTGGAAGCGGCCGGCGATCGCGCGGGTGCCGGCCCCGGCCGCCAGATCCGCGGCGGCGGCCCGGACGAGGTCGGCGCCCTGCACGACGAGCAGGTCGCCGCGGGCGATCCCGGCCTCGTACGTGCCGCGCTCGGCCGGGTCGGCGTGCTGTTCGAGCTCGATGGCCGCCTGCCCCTCGTAGGTGATCTTGTCGCGGAGGCCGAGCACCGCCGCGACGGCGTCGAAGAGGCGGGCCGCGCTGGAGGTCAGCGGGGCGGTGGGGGCGAGCGCGAGGGCCTCGGCCCAGGGGTTGCGGCGGGCCACGTCGAGGCCGTGGTGGTCGTCGCCGAGGTAGGCGGCGGCCATGCGCCAGGGCTGCCGGACGGCGGCGGCGCCGCCCGGCATGGGGACCTGGGCGAGGTGGCCGAGGCGCTCGAAGGAGGTCAGGTCGGCGCGGAGGAACTCGCCGCCCCACAGGGTGCCGTCGGGGCCGTGGCCGAGCCCGTCGAGGGCGACGCCGAGCACGGGCCCGGGGTCGCCGTTGTCGGCCAGGCAGGAGGCGATGTGGGCATGGTGGTGCTGGACGCCGAGGAGTTCGGCGCCGCGGATCTCCATGGCGTGCCGGGTGGACAGGTAGCCGGGGTGCAGGTCGTGCGCCACGACCTCGGGCCGGATGCCGAACAGGCCGCAGTAGTGGTCGATGCCCTCGACGAACGACCGCAGCGTCTCGTGGTTCTCCAGGTCGCCGATGTGCTGGGAGACGAACGCGCGCCGCCCCTGGACCAGGCAGAAGGTGCTCTTCCGCTTGGCGCCGCAGGCGAGCACCGGCCGGGGCGCGGGCCAGCGCAGGGCGAGCGGCTCGGGCGCGTACCCGCGGGCTCGGCGCAGCACGGTCACCTCGCCGGCCATGGGCCGTACGACCGAGTCGTCGGTGCGTACGTGGATGGGGCGGTCGTGGACGAGGAAGGCGTCGGCGATGCCGCTGAGCCGGGTCAGCGCGTCGTCGTCCTCGTAGGCGATGGGCTCGCCGGAGACGTTCGCGCCGGTGAGGACCATGGGTTCGGCGAGCTCGGCGAGCAGGAGGTGGTGCAGGGCCGTGTAGGGCAGCATGAGGCCGAGGCTGCGGGTGGCGGGCGCCACGGAGGCGGCGACGGGCGCGCCGGGCAGGCGGGGCAGCAGCACGATGGGCCGGGCGCGGCCGGTGAGCAGCTCGGCGGCGTGCTCGTCGATCTCGCACAGCCGCCGCGCCTGGGCCAGGTCGGCCACCATGACGGCGAACGGCTGCTCCTCCCGGTGCTTGCGGCCGCGCAGCAGGGCGGCGGCCCGCTCGTCGGCGGCGGGCACGGCGAGGTGGAAGCCGCCCAGGCCCTTGACGGCGAGTACGTGCCCGGCGCGCAGCAGGGTGACGGCGCCGGCGACGGGGTCGCCGCACAGCTCGGTGCCGCGGGCGTCGCGCAGCCGCAGCCGGGGCCCGCAGGCGGGGCAGCAGGTGGGCTGGGCGTGGAAGCGGCGGTTTCCTGGGGCGTGGTACTCGGCGGCGCACGCCTGGCACATGCCGAAGCCGGCCATGGTGGTCAGGGGCCGGTCGTAGGGGACGCCGCGCACGATGGTGAAGCGGGGCCCGCAGCGGGCGCAGTTGATGAACGGGTAGCCGTGGCGGCGGTCGGCGGGGTCGGCCAGCTCGCGCAGGCAGTCGTCACAGGTGGCGCGGTCGGCGCAGACGAGGGGGCGCAGCGGGCCGGAGGGGACGCCGGCGGCGATGGTGAAGCCGCGGTGGCCGGCGGGCCGGGCGCTGACGACGGTGACGCGTTCGATCTCGGACAGGGCGGGCGCGTCGCGTTCGAGCGCGGTCAGGAACTCCTCGACGCCCGCCAGAGCGCCTTCGATCTCGATGTGCACCCCGTCGACGTCGTTGCGCACGCGCCCGGCCAGGCCCAGACGGCTGGCGAGCGAGCGGACGAAGGGGCGGAAGCCGACGCCCTGGACGACGCCTTCGACGTGCACGTCAACTCGTTTGAGCGTGGTCATCAGCCCAGTGTGCGCCTGTTCGGGGCGGCGCGCATGCGTATCGGCCGTGTCACCTTCGGCGTCGTCGCGCCGCCTCCGGGGCCGGGGGTGCGGACATGCGAACGGGAGGGCCGTGGCGGCCCTCCCGTTCGAGGGGTTCTACAGGTACTGACCGGTGTTGGCGACGGTGTCGATGGACCGGCCGGCTTCGGTGCCCTGCTTGCCGGAGACGAGCGTGCGGATGTAGACGATCCGCTCGCCCTTCTTGCCGGAGATGCGGGCCCAGTCGTCGGGGTTGGTGGTGTTGGGCAGGTCCTCGTTCTCGGAGAACTCGTCCACGCAGGCCGTGAGCAGGTGCTGCACCCGCAGGCCCTTCTGGCCGGTTTCGAGGAACTGCTTGATGGCCATCTTCTTGCCGCGGTCGACGATGTTCTGGATCATCGCGCCGGAGTTGAAGTCCTTGAAGTAGAGGACTTCCTTGTCGCCGTTGGCGTAGGTCACCTCGAGGAAGCGGTTTTCCTCGCTCTCGGTGTACATGCGCTCGACGACGCTCTGGATCATGCCCTGGATGGTGCCCTCGCGCGATTCGGAGTGCTCGGCCAGGTCGTCCGGGTGCAGCGGCAGGTCGGCGATGAGGTACTTGGAGAAGATGTCCTTGGCCGCCTCGGCGTCCGGCCGCTCGATCTTGATCTTGACGTCCAGGCGGCCGGGCCGCAGGATCGCCGGGTCGATCATGTCCTCGCGGTTGGAGGCGCCGATGACGATGACGTTCTCCAGGCCCTCGACGCCGTCGATCTCCGACAGCAGCTGAGGGACGATGGTGTTCTCCACGTCGGAGGAGACGCCGGAGCCTCGGGTGCGGAAGATCGAGTCCATCTCGTCGAAGAACACGATCACCGGGGTGCCCTCGGAGGCCTTCTCCCTGGCCCGCTGGAAGACCAGGCGGATGTGCCGCTCGGTCTCGCCGACGTACTTGTTGAGCAGCTCGGGGCCCTTGATGTTGAGGAAGAAGCTCTTGCCGGACTGGCCGGTCTTCTCCGCGACCTGCTTGGCCAGGGAGTTGGCGACCGCCTTGGCGATAAGCGTCTTGCCGCATCCGGGCGGCCCGTACAGCAGCACGCCCTTGGGGGGCCGGAGCTTGTGCTCGCGGAACAGGTCGGCGTGCAGGTAGGGCAGCTCGATGGCGTCCCTGATCTGCTCGATCTGCCTGCCGAGGCCGCCGATCTCCTCGTAGGAGATGTCGGGGACCTCCTCGAGGACGAGCTCTTCGACTTCGGACTTGGGTATGCGCTCGTAGACGTAGCCGGAGCGAGGCTCGAGCAGGAGCGAGTCGCCCGCCCTGATGGGCTGGCCGACCAGCGACTCGGCCAGTCGCACGACGCGCTCTTCGTCGGCGTGCGAGATGACCAGGGCCCGCTTTCCCTCGTCGAGCAGTTCTTTGAGCATGACGATCTCGCCGACCTCTTCGTAGCCGAGGGCTTCGACCACGTTGAGCGCTTCGTTGAGCATGACCTCCTGGCCACGCCGCAGCGAGTCGATGTCGACGGCAGGGCTGACGTTCACGCGGAGCTTGCGGCCGCCGGTGAACACCTCGATGGTGCCGTCTTCTCTGGTCTCGAGGAAGGTGCCGAAACCGGATGGCGGCTGCGCCAGCCGGTCGACCTCCTCCTTGAGAGCGACGATTTGGTCCCGGGCCTCCTTGAGTGTGGCGACCAGGCGTTCGTTCTGGCCGGTCACGGCCGCGAGATTCGCCTGCGCCTCGTGGAGACGCTCTTCGAGGACCCTGGCCTGACGGGGTGACTCGGCCAGCTTCCGCCTCAGCGCGGTGATCTCCTCCTGCAGGAAGGAGACCTGTGTTGAAAGATCAGCGACCTCCCGTTCGCGCTGCGCGGCTCGAGCCTCAGCATCATCGCGAGCTGCCACGCCCCGTCACCTCCTTCCCAGTCGAGGGCGACTACTAAGGACCTTACCTATCTCGGGCCCCTCCGTAACCTGGCCGGGCAGTGTTCGTAGAGTGACATTCAGTGTTCGGTGATTAATCCCCAATAGTGCGTTTAATACTCCCAGCACAGGAACACGACAATCTGTTCCCGTGTCACGCACCAACGCACCCTCGTGGCCAAATTGTCATAGTTCTTCGGTGGTCCCCTTCGGTCGACGGCGTCTCGGCGGGGGCGTCACTCCGTCCGCCATGCGGCGGGCGGTGACAAGGAATCCCGTGTGACCGATCATCCGATGATCGGGTCTTACCGCGAGCCCTTCGACGTGCCAGTCGCGAACCAGGGTCTCCCACGCATGCGGCTCCGTGAAACACCCGTGATCGCGAATCGTCTCCACGGTCTTGGACAGCTGCGTGGTCGTGGCGACGTAACAGCAGATCACGCCGCCCGGGGTGAGCGCCTTGGCGGCGGCGTCGACGCACTCCCAGGGGGCGAGCATGTCGAGGATCACCCGGTCGACGTCGGCCTCGTCGATGGAGGCGACCAGGTCGCCGACGACCAGGCGCCAGTTGTCGTCCATGGGGCCGCCGAAGAACTTCTCCACGTTCTTGCTCGCCACGTCCGCGAACTCCTGGCGCCGCTCGTACGAGGTGACGTGCCCGTCGGGGCCGACGGCGCGCAGCAGGAAGCACGTCAGCGCTCCGGAGCCGACGCCGGCCTCGATCACCCGCGCGCCCGGGAAGACGTCGGCCATGCCGACGATCATCGAGGCGTCCTTGGGGTAGATGACGGCCGCGCCGCGCGGCATGGCCAGCGTGTAGTCCTGCAGCAGGTGGCGGAAGGCGAGGTACTGGGTGCCGCCCGAGGAGCGCACGACAGAGCCTTCAGGCTGCCCGATCAGATCGCTGTGCGGGATGGCGCCCTTGTGGGTGTGGAAGACGCCGTCCTCTTTGAGCGTGATCGTGTGGCGTTTGTTCTTGGGGTCGGTGAGCTGCACCTGATCCCCCGCCTGGAAAGGCCCATGCCTGCGGAAACCCATGGCCGCAAGGTTATAGGGCTTTCGAGGGCGTCCGGACGCACGGTATCTATGGGGGATGCTCCCGCGCGACGTGATCTCCACCGGCCCCCTGATCCTGCGTCCTCCCGCGGAGGAGGACATCGAGGCGATCGTGGAGGCGTGCAACGACCCGGTTACCGCCCGGTTCCTGCCCTTGCTCCCGTCGCCGTACGGGCCGCAGGACGCGCGCGGCCACCTGGAGAACGCGGCGGCGAAGTGGTCGGACGGCGGCGCCGAGTTCGTGATCACGGAGGACGGCCGGTACGTGGGCTCCGTCGGCCTGCGCGTGCCGGACCAGTGGGGCGTGGCCTCGATCGGCTACCTGGTGGCGCCGTGGGCGCGGGGCAGGAGCGTGGCGGCGAGGGCGGCCAGGGCGGTCACCGACTGGGCGTTCGACCACGGGGTGCGCCGGGTCGAGCTGCAGGCCGCGGTGGAGAACGTGGCGAGCCTGCGGGTGGCCGTCAAGGCGGGCTTCCTGGAGGAGGGGCGCCGGCGGGACGCCAAGCGGCTGCGGGACGGCCGCTACGTCGACATGGTCACCTTCGCCCGGCTCGCGGGGGACGCGGCGCCGGCGGAGCCGTACCTGCCGTTCTTCGCGGACGGCGAGCTGTGCGACGGCGTGGTGCGGCTGCTGCCGCTGGCCGCGGAGGACGCCGCCGACTTCCACCGGATGCTGGGCGACCCGACCGTGGCGGAATACCACTTCGGGCCGACGGGCACGCTGGAGGAGCACGAGCGGCGCTGCCGGTCCACGGGTTACTGGTGGGTGTCGGGGCAGCGGATCGAGCTGGCCGTCAGGGACGCGGCGTCGGGGGCGTTCGCCGGGCACATCCAGCTGGCGCACGTGGTCCCCTCGCTGGGGCAGGCCATGGTGGGCTATTCGCTGGTGCCGGGGTTCCGGGGCAGGGGGTTCATGACGCGGGCGGTCAGGCTGCTGGTGGACTGGGCGTTCGCGAACACGGCGCTGCACCGGATCGTGGCCGGCACCGAGGCGGGCAACACGGCCTCGCACGCGGTGCTGGAGCGGGCCGGGTTCAGCAGGGAGGGCGTGCACCGGGGGCTGTTCGTCAAGGAGGACGGGACGCGGGTGGACGACGTGGCGTGGTCGGTCCTGCGGCCCGCCTGACGCGCCGCGACGGGCACGGGGAGCTCCAGGCGGGCTCCGGGCGGGCTCCGGGCGGGCTCCGGGCGGGCTCCGGGCGGGAGAAATCCTGATTTCCTGTTGAGGGCTAGTCAGGAGCCGCGTCGAGGGTGATAGTCAGGGCACCGCACTTCAGACGTCGGTTTCGCGCGACCGGGCCGCGCGAACTCTCCTCCCCCCGAGGGACCACCGCGATGCCATACAACCATGTCAATGCCGCCATGCGTGAACTCATCGCCTCGTTCTCCTGCCTGGAGGCCGCCGACCTGCTCGACCGGCTGGCGCGCACCGCCGCCGCCGTCACGGGCACGGCCTACGCGGGATTCGTGCGCGTGGACGCCCGCCGGCTGGAGGCCGAGGCGATCCATACGTACACCCCTCCCGGCGATCCCCTGCGCGTGCGCAGGTGGCTGGCCGAGTCCGGGGTGCTGAAAGAGCTGGCGACCGTGCCGGCGGCGGTCCGGCTGGCGCGCGACGCGACGGTGGGCGAGCCGGGCTTCCTGGCCGCTCCCCTGCCGCTGGCGACGCGGGACCACGCGTTCGTGTGGGTCGCCGGGCGGGCGTTCGGCGACGGGGACGAGCATCTGCTGGGCCGGTTCGCGACCGCCGCCGGGCGGGCGCTGGAGGCGGCCAGCGGGCTGGAGGCCGCGGTGCGGCTGTTGCGGGGGGTACGGGCGTTCCGTCCGGCCCAGCCGCCGGGCAGACCCGTTGGAGGCGACCGGATCCTGGGGTAAGGGACGACCGGTTGCCCGTCCCGATCGGGAGTGGAATGGCCGCTTCCCGCGCACCCCATACGCCGAAGTTTTTACCGATATTTGCTCATTTATCAGTAAATCGTGGGCTTACTGGGAGCGGGTAACGTAGCCGTCCGTGAGGATTCTCATTGTGGGCGGGAGCGGGTTCCTCGGCGCCGAGCTCGTACGGCTCTGCGTGGCCGCGGGCCACGACGTGGGCGCCACCTACCTGACCGCCCGGCCCCCGGAGCGGCCAGGGACGCGGTGGCTGCGCCTGGACGTGCGCTCGCGCGAGGACGTGGCGGCCGCGCTTGACGCGTTCGGGCCGGAGGTGACGGTCAACGCGGCGTACGGGAAGAGCGACTGGGCGGCCACCGCGGACGGCGCCGCGCACGTCGCCGTGGCCGTCGCGCGGCTGGGCGGGCGGCTGGTGCACGTCTCCAGCGACGCCGTGTTCTCCGGGGCCACCGCGCGCTACGACGAGGCGTGCGTGCCAGACCCGGTCAGCCCGTACGGGGCGGCCAAGGCGGCCGCCGAGACGGCGGTACGCGCGGTCCTGCCGGACGCGGCGGTCGCCAGGACGTCCTTGATCGTCGGGGACGGCGGCTCGGTGCACGAGTCGCGGGTGCGTTCGCTGGCGACGGGGCGGGGCGCGGGCGTGCTGTTCACCGACGACGTGAAGTGCCCCGTGCACGTCGGCGACCTCGCGGCGGCGCTGGTGGAGACGGCGACGCTCGGGCTCTCGGGGATGCTGCACGTCGCGGGGTGCGACGCGGTGAACCGGCACGAGCTGGGGGTGCTCATCGCCCGGCGGGAGGGCCTGGACCCGGCCCGCCTGCCGGCCGGTCGCCGGGCCGACGCCGGCCTCGGCGGCCCGTTCGAGGTCCGGCTGGACTGCACGGCCACGCAGCGGCGGCTGCGCACCAGGCTGCGCGGCGCCCGCGAGTTCCTGACCCCCTGACGGCGGCGTACGAGAACGCCCGCGGCCCCGGGGCGGGGACGCGGGCGTTCGGGCAGCCGGGTTATCCCCGGTGCGCCTCGAAGCGGAGCGTGCGGGAGACGCCGACCCGGACCGTCGTCCCGGGGGCGATGGTGACCGGCTCGTTCGGCGGGATGTCGTAGAAGTTGGGGTCACCGGGCGGCTGGATCTGGGTGCCGTTGACCGAGCCCAGGTCGACCAGGTTGACGTCCCAGCCGTCGAGCGCCACCCGCAGGTGGCGGCGCGACACCGAGCCGTCCGGGCTGGTCACCTTGGCGGGCCTGGCGGTGCCGCCGGCCACCTCGGGCGCCCGCTCGGGGTCGCGGCCCAGCAGGTAGTCGCTCTCCAGCGGCAGCGCGGTGCCGTCGTCGAGGATGAGCACCCCGAGCGAGGGGCGCGGCCCCTTGTAGGGGACGAGGGTGCGCTGGACCAGGGCGATGCCGCAGACCGCGCAGTAGGGCGAGCGGGGGTCGTTGAAGTGGTCGTTCTTGCAGTCGACGCCGTAGACCAGGGGCCGGTCGCCGTGGTCCTGCTGCTGCTCCTGCGGCGGCGGGCCCGGGTGCTCGAAGTGGTCGGGCGGGCCGAGCACGGGTGGCGGGGGCTGGTCGAAGTGGTCGGCCGGGCCCAGGTGCTGCGGCACCGGCTGGTCGGCCACGCCGTTGCCGAGGGGCGGCTCGTCGTAGGAGGGGAACTGCTGCTGCTCCGGCAGCGGCGGCGGCTGCTCCTGCGGCGGCGGGAAGAAGGGGGCCGGCTGCTCCTGCGGCGTGAGGTAGGGCGGCTGGTCCTGCGGGTGGGCGTACGGGGGCTGGTCCTGCGGATGGGCGTACGGAGGCTGGTCCTGCGGATGGGCGTACGGAGGCTGCTCCATCACCGGCGCGGGCTGCGGGCCCGACGGCGGCCCCGGCACGACCGGCGGCTGGTCGGCCAGCGGGTAGGGGGGCCGCTCCACCGGCGCGGGCGGCTGCGGGACCAGGTCGGCTTCGAGGTGGAAGGCCGTGGCGGGCATCTCGCTGGTGAGCGGCCTGGACGGGGCGGGCGCCGAGGACTGCTCGGTGAGGTCGCCCACGAGGCCGCCGCCGTGCACCACGCCGCCGTCGAAGCGGACCGCGGGATGCGGGGTGCCGGCGCCGGGCAGGCTCAGCTCGACCCGCTCGACGGGCCCGGACACGAGCCGGTCGGCCCAGGTCAGCGAGTCGCTGCCGGCCAGCCGCGTCTCGCCGCCGGGGGTGGCGATGACGGCCGCGGCCGAGCCGCTGACCAGGACGGCCACGCCCTCCCCCACCCGGCCGGCGACGGCGCAGGTGGCCGGGTCGCCCGCCATGTTGGCCGCGAGCACCTGCGCGGCGCGGCGGGCCAGTGCCCTGCCGTCGCCGCCGGCTGCGGCGGTCTCGCGCAGCGCGTCGAGCAGGTCGTCGGCCGCAGCCTCGCCGGCGTCGCACACCAGCAGCAGCCCGCCCGCGTAGGCGACCAGCCCGTTACCGGGAAGCGGACGCACCACCCCGAAGCCTTGGTCGGTCATGCGTCCTCCCTCATGACGACGGCGCTGCGCTGCCCATCGGTGCCCTCGCTGCGCTCGGTCACTCGTTTCTCCTCCCCGGAAGCCGGCGTTATTACGGCACCCGCACTGCCGTGCCGGCCACCAGCCATACGCATACCCAGACGAAGAGGCCGTGTCGCGGCCACGTCATCTCGATTCGATGAACCGGTGGATCGCAACAAGCCTCTTAACTGTGCAAGTTTGGCCAAACAGAACACTATCGGCCAGTCGTCACATCGCAGTAACCGGCCGGAGTCGGCTCCGGCCGCCCGAAACTGCTGGACACGACCCTATCCATGGCCCGCCGCTTAAACGAGTGGGACAAATCAGACGCCGGTGAAAACCCGGTTCACGTCGGCCGTGGCGAGCACCCCGTAGATCTCGCCACCCCGCTCCACCAGCAGATACTCGCTGCCCGGGGCATCGCGCATGGCGTCGATGAGCGGCTCTCCCTCCAGGTCGGCGGCGAGCACCATGGTGGGCTCCAGGGACTTGGCGACCGAGCCGGCGCTCACCCAGGGGCGGCGGTGCTCGGGGGTGGCCTGGACGGCGGCCTCGTTCACGATCGCCAGCGGCTGGCCGTCGGGGCCGACCACGACGAGGGCGCCCGCGCTGCGCTCGGCGGCCTGCCGCAGCGCCTCCGACAGCGGCGTCTCGGCGCTCACCGGGATCGCCCTGCGCGCCAGGGCGCGGGCGTTGACCCGCGGGATCCTGGCGCGGATCTTGGCCACGCGCAGCGACTGGGAGGCGCCGAGCCAGATGAACGAGGCCAGCACGAACGGCCACAGCAGGTCCGTCGGGTCGATGTCCTGGCCGCTCTGCAGCGCCGTGGCGATCGGGAACACGACGAGCAGCACGGCCAGCACGCGGCCGCCCCAGGCGGCGACGATGGTGCCGGAGCTGGGGTTCTTGGTCAGCTTCCAGACCCCGGCGCGCAGCATCCGGCCGCCGTCCAGGGGCAGGCCGGGCAGCAGGTTGAACACGCCGACGATGAGGTTGGCCATCCACAGCTGCCAGACGAGCACCTCGGGGATGCCGCCGCCGTTGACGACATAGACGTCGGCGGCCAGGCCGAGCCCGGCCAGGCCCAGCGACAGGGCCGGCCCCGCCGCGGCGACCAGGAACTCCTTGGCCGGCGTGGGCGGCTCCTTCTCGATCTCCGACACGCCGCCGAGCAGGTAGAGGGTGATCCTGCGCACCGGCAGGCCGAAGTACTTGGCGAGCACGCTGTGGGCCAGCTCGTGCAGCAGCACGGACACGTACAGAAGCACCGCGAACACGAACGCCACGGCGTACGCGGCCGTGCTGTCGAGTTCGGGCAGCATCTGGCGCACCCGCGGGCCGAACATCATCGTGATGAAGGCCGCCACGATGAACCAGGTCCATGAGACGTACACCGGAATGCCGAACGGCCTCCCCATCCGAAGACCGGAGAACTCCTGCCGCGGGCTCTGCTCGCTCACC
This sequence comes from Nonomuraea sp. NPDC005650, assembly GCF_040605375.1. Taxonomy (NCBI): domain Bacteria; kingdom Bacillati; phylum Actinomycetota; class Actinomycetes; order Streptosporangiales; family Streptosporangiaceae; genus Nonomuraea; species Nonomuraea sp. NPDC005650. Next base: position 82,882 of record NZ_JBEXCR010000016.1, on the reverse strand, counting down.
GCACTCCTTGAACGTCCATTACGTGCTGTTGCTGCCTTGATGCTACGCGCCGAATCGTGTGATCCTCGTTGCGCAAGGGCTATTCTGTCGGGCTCTTGACCTAGAGTGCGGTGCATGACGTTGACCGAACCGGTGATCATCGGAGCTCTCTCCCCCTCCCGGGCGGGCGATTTCATGACATGTCCCCTGCTCTACCGCTTCCGGGTGATCGACCAGCTCCCCGAGAAGCCTTCGCAGGCTGCGGTGCGGGGCACGGTGGTGCACGCGGTCCTGGAGCGCCTCTACGACCTTCCGGCGCCGCGGCGCTCGGTCCAGGCGGCGCTGGAGCTCCTGGAGCCGCAGTGGCATCGCCTGCTGGAGGAAGACTCGCAATACTCGCGGATGTTCGCCGACGAGGCCGAGCAGGCCGAGTGGCTGGCGCAGGCGCGCGGCATGCTGGAGCGCTACTTCACGCTGGAGGACCCGACACGGCTGGAGCCCGCCGAGCGCGAGCTCTACGTGGAGGCGGTCCTCGACGGCGGGCTGATGCTGCGCGGCTACGTCGACCGCCTCGACGTGGCGCCGACCGGCGAGGTCCGGGTGGTCGACTACAAGACGGGCAGCGCGCCGGGTCCCGACTTCGAGGCCAAGGCGCTGTTCCAGATGAAGTTCTACGCGCTGGTGCTGTGGCGCCTGCGCGGCCAGGTGCCCCGGCTGCTGCAGCTGGTCTATCTGGGCGGGCAGGGCGAGGTGCTGCGCTACGCCCCGGACGAGGCCGACCTGCTGGCCACCGAGCGCAAGGTGATGGCGCTGTGGGCGGCGATCGAGCGGTCCCTGGAGTCCGGCGAGTGGCGCGCCCGCCCCAGCCGCCTGTGCGACTGGTGCGACCACCAGGCCCTGTGCCCGGAGTTCGGCGGCACACCCCCGCCCGTCCCCGACCGCCAACCGGGCGACACCGTCCGCACCCACCGCCGCGCCGCCACCGACGAACTCTGACCACCCCCTGATCCGCCCCTCCCCGTCGGCCCCACCCAGCCCCACGTACGAGCCCGAGCGCGACGGGGTTGCCGCACATCGGACGCGCCACTTAGCCACCCTGCGCCACTCGGCCGTGCATCACAGGGCCGGGGTTGTCAGGCGCCGGTGCGGCGAGACGGGGTACGGCGCTGCCCGGCGCAACGCACGCGGCGCTCAGCCGGGCGGCGACTCCCAGCCGGTGCAGTGGCGCTCAGCCCACGTGGCGGCGTATGGCCGCAGGCGGGTACGCCGTCAGCGAGCACAGGGCGCCCCCACCCCGCAGGCTGTGGCGTTTGAGGATGTATGGGCGGTAATCCTCCCGAGGGAGGAGGTTACGGGTTTTCACCTGGGCCTACAGTGAAGCGGTGCGCATAGACCGGACCACGCTCCACGACACGGTGCTCGCCGGGGTGGTGGCCGCGGCGTCGGTGGCGATGTTCGTGCTCTACGGCCCCGACCGGCTGGAGGCGCAGGGGCTGGCGGTGGACGGCATGCGCGCGCCCGACCCCCTGGGCGGGGTCCTGGTGGTGCTGGCGTGCGTGCCCGTGGCGGCGCGCAGGCGGTGGCCGCTGGCGGCCATGTGCGCCGAACTGGTGCCCGAGACGCTGCTGACCGTGCTCGGCTACGGAACCGGGGTCTCTGGGCTGGCCGGGCTGATGCTGCTCTACTCGGTGGCCTCCTACCGCGGGCTGGCGATGGCGCTGGCGGGGCTGATGATCTCGCTGGTGACGTACGTGCTGGGCGCCCTGGCGGGCCCGCTCAGGGCGGCGAGCTGGAGCGAGCACGTCGTGGTGGCCGTGGTGCTGGTGGCGGTGTGGGGCGCGGGGCGGAGCCTGCGGCTGCGCCGGGCGTACCTGGACGAGCTCAAGGACCGGGCGGAGCGGCTGGAGCGGGCGCACGCGGCCGACACGAGGGCCGCCCGCGCCGAGGAGCGCTCCCGGATCGCCCGCGAGCTGCACGACGTGGTGGCCCACCACGTCAGCGTGATGACCGTGCAGGCGGCCGCGGCGCGCCGGGTGCTGGCCTCCGATCCCGACCTGGCGCGCGAGGCGTTGTCGGCGATCGAGCACACCGGGCGGATGGCGATGACGGAGATGCGCAGCATCGTCGGGGTGCTGCGTACCGACGCCCGCGCCGAGCTGGGCCCGCAGCCCGGCGTGCGGGACCTGCCCGCGCTGGTGGAGCAGATGCGCGAGGCGGGGCTGCCGACCCAGCTGATCTTGGAGGGCGAGCCGCGGCCGCTGCCGGCCGGGGTCGACCTGGCCGCGTTCCGGCTGGCCCAGGAGGGGCTGACGAACAGCCTGCGGCACGCGGGGACGGGGGCCAAGGCCGTGGTGACCGTCCGCCAGGACCCCCGTGAGCTGGACGTACGGGTGGAGGATGACGGGCTGGGCGCGGCCGGGGTGTCCGCGCGGTCAGGGCATGGTTTGGTGGGCATTCGCGAACGGGTCGCACTCTATGGTGGAATCCTCAACATCGGTCCGCTACCGGGGGGCGGTTTCGAAGTGCGGGCGAGGTTCCCGTTGAAGGACGGCCAATGACGATCAGAGTGCTGCTGGTGGACGACCAGCCGCTGCTGCGTACGGGATTTCGCCTGATTCTGGAGGCCGAGCCCGACATCACGGTGGTGGGCCAGGCCGGCGACGGCAAGGATGCCATGGAGCAGACGCGCGCGCTGCTGCCCGACGTGGTGCTGATGGACATCCGCATGCCGGGGGTCGACGGCATCGAGGCGACCCGCAGGATCGTGCGGGAGGCGGCGCCGACGGCGCACGTGCCGAAGGTGCTGGTGCTGACGACGTTCGACCTGGACGAGTACATCGTGGAGGCGCTGCGCTCGGGCGCGTCGGGGTTCCTGCTGAAGGACGTGCCGCCCGACGAGCTGGTGCAGGCGATCCGGGTGGTGGCGGCCGGCGACGCGATCGTGGCGCCGAGCGTGACGCGGCGGCTGCTCGACCGGTTCGCCAAACGGCTGCCGTCGGCGTACGAGCAGCCCGCTCCGGCCCGGCTTGACCGGCTGACGGAGCGGGAGCTGGAGGTGCTGCGGCTGATCGCCAAGGGCATGTCCAACGCGGAGATCGCGGCCAAGCTCGTGGTGAGCGAGACGACGGTCAAGACGCACGTCGGCAACGTGCTGACCAAGCTGGGGCTGCGCGACCGCGTGCAGGCCGTGGTGCTGGCCTACGAGACCGGCCTGATCACCCCGGGCACCTACTCCTGAGGCTGCGGGCGCGCCCAGGCGGGCGCGCCCGGGGTCAGGACGCGGCGGCGGGGGCGGCTTCGGCGGCGGCGGCCGGGGCGTTCTCCGGGAAGTGGCAGGCGACCCGGTGGCCACTCGCCAGCTCCTCCAGCGGCGGCTCGACCTTCTTGCAGATCTCCTGCGCCTTCCAGCACCGCGTGTGGAAGCGGCAGGCGGGCGGCGGGTTGAGCGGGCTGGGCACGTCGCCGGTCAGCCGGATGCGCTCGCGCTCCCTGCGCGCCTTGGGGTCGGGCACGGGCACGGCCGACAGCAGGGCGTTGGTGTACGGGTGCATCGGCGCGGTGTAGAGCTGCTTGCGGTCGCCGATCTCCACGATCTTGCCGAGGTACATGACGGCCACCCGGTCGCTGATGTGCCGCACCACCGACAGGTCGTGGGCGATCACGACGTAGGTGAGGTCCAGCTCGTTCTGCAGGTCTTCGAGCAGGTTGACGACCTGGGCCTGGATGGAGACGTCGAGCGCCGAGACCGGCTCGTCGGCGATGATCAGCTTGGGCTTGAGCGCGAGCGTCCGGGCGATGCCGATGCGCTGCCGCTGCCCGCCGGAGAACTCGTGCGGGTAGCGGTTGTAGTGCTCGGGGTTGAGCCCGACCAGGGCGAGGATGTCCTGGACCGCCCGCTTGACGCCGTGCTCGGTCTGGACGCCCTGGATGCGGAACGGCGCCCCGACGATGGTGCCGACCGTGTGGCGGGGGTTGAGCGACGAGTACGGGTCCTGGAAGATCATCTGCATGTCACGGCGGAGCGGCCTGAGCTTGCCCTGCCCCATGTGCGTGATGTCCTCGCCCTCGAAGACCACCTTGCCGGCGGTGGGCTCGAGGAGCCGGGTGACCAGCCGGCCGGTGGTGGACTTGCCGCAGCCGGACTCCCCCACCAGGCCGAGCGTCTCGCCCTTGAACACGTCGAAGCTGATCCCGTCGACCGCCTTGACGGCGCCGACCTGCCGCTTGAGCAGGCCCTTCGTCACGGGGAAGTGCTTTTCCAGGTTCTGGACGGAAAGCAGCGGCTCGTTCTTGGGCTCGGTCACTGGGTCTCCAGCAGTGGCTTGATCTCGTTCTCCCACAGCTCCCGCCGCTCCGTCCGGTCCATGTGGCAGCGCACGAGGTGGCCGCCCTGGGTCTGGAGCAGCTCCGGCACCTCGGACCTGGCCTTGCCCGCGGTCCGCTCCACGTAGGGGCAGCGGGGGTGGAAGGCGCAGCCCGGCGGCACGTTGATCAGCGACGGCGGGGAGCCCTTGATCGGCAGCAGCCGTTCGGTGGGCTCCCGGTCGAGCCGGGGCATCGATCCCAGTAGACCCCAGGTGTAGGGGTGCTCGGGACGGTAGAAGATGTCGTCGGTGCTGCCGTACTCGATGCACTTGCCCGCGTACATGACGAGGATGTCGTCGGACAGCTCGGCCACCACACCCAGGTCGTGGGTGATGATGATCAGCGCGGAGTTGAACTCGCGCTGCAGGTCGACCATGAGGTCGAGGATCTGGGCCTGTACGGTCACGTCGAGCGCGGTGGTGGGCTCGTCGGCGATGAGCAGCTCCGGGTCGCACGACAGCGCCATGGCGATCATGGCGCGCTGGCGCATGCCGCCGGAGAACTCGTGCGGGTAGGAGTCGACGCGGCTCTGCGGCTCGGGGATGCCGACCCGGCCGAGCATGTCGATGGCGTGCTTCTTCGCCACGGCCTTGGTGACCTTGTGGTGGATGCGGTACGCCTCGATGATCTGGTCGCCGACCGTGTAGAAGGGGTGCATCGACGACAGCGGATCCTGGAAGATCATCGCCATCTTCTTGCCGCGCAGCCCGCGCACGTGCTCCTGGGTAGCGCCGACGAGCTCCTCGCCGTCGAGCCAGATCTCCCCGGAGACGTTGGCGCCCTTGCCCTTGTGCAGGCCGAGGATGCCGAGGCTGGTGACCGACTTGCCGGAGCCGGACTCGCCGACGATGCCGAGCGTCTTGCCGCGCTCGAGGTCGAACGTCAGCCCGTCGACGGACTTGACCAGGCCGTCGTCGGTCGGAAAGTGGATCTTGAGGTCCTTGACCTGCAGGAACGCGCTCATGCCAGCCTCACCCTCGGGTCCACGACCGCGTAGAGCAGGTCGACGATCAGGTTGGCCAGGATGATGAAGGTGGCCGCCACCAGGGTGACGCCCATCACCTGGGGTAGGTCGTTGCGCTCGATGGCGTCTCTGGCGTACTTGCCGATGCCGGGCAGCGAGAACGTGCTCTCGGTCAGCACCGCGCCGCCGAGCAGCAGGCCCAGGTCCAGTCCGAACATGGTCAGCACCGGGGTGAGCGTGGCCCGCAGCCCGTGTTTCAGCACCACGACGCGTTCGGGCAGGCCCTTGGCTCTGGCCGTGCGGATGTAGTCCTCCGACATGGTCTCCAGCATGCCCGCCCTGGTGAGCCGGGCATAACCGGCGGCGTACAGGAAGGCGAGCGTGATCCAGGGCAGCATCAGGTTGTTGGCCCAGATGAGCGGGTCCTCGCTGAACGGCACCCAGTCGGCGACGTCGCCGACGAGGCCGAGCTGGTCACGGAAGATGGCCAGCGACACGATGCCGGTGAAGAAGATCGGCAGGGACACGCCGGCCAGGGCGACGCCCATGGAGACGCGGTCGAAGAAGCTGCCGCGCCGCAGCGCGGACACCACGCCGGTGGCCACGCCGAAGACGACCCACACCACGGCCGCGCCGATCGCCAGCGACAGGGTGATCGGTATGCGGTCGAGCAGGTCGGGCAGGACCGGGTTCTGCGTGACGTACGAGTAGCCGAGGCAGGGCGCCGGGCACAGCTCGACGCCGGGACCGTAGTTGCGCTCCACGCCGACGAAGATGCCCTTCACGAACCGCCCGTACTGGACCACGAGCGGGTCGTAGAACCCGAGCCGGATCGCGGTGTCGTGGATGACCTGTTCATTGGCGGCCTTGCCGACGTAGCGGGAGGCGAGGTCGTCAGCGGACATCCCAGCGAGCCGAGGCACGAGGAAGAAGATGGCGAACGTCGTGATGCTCACCACGAAGAGCAGCATGACGGCCGCTATCAACCGTCTGAGAATGTATGTGAACACTGATCTCGGCCATGGCGGCCGGGCCTCGTGAGCCCGGCCGCCGGAGCCTTCACCTGCTTTCGACGTACGTGTCCGGCGGGGTCGCCTGACCGGTTACTGGGTGCCCAGCGTGAGGTACTCGTACATGCCCCAGTTCTGGCTGACGAAGACGTTCTTCAGCGTCGGCGGCCGGTAGAACAGGCCGTGCGCCCAGACGTAGGGCAGGATGTACGCCGAGTCCATGACCTGCTTGTCGACCTGGGCCCAGATGGCGTTGCGCTTGGCGGCGTCGGTCTCGCCGGCCGCCTGGTCGATCAGCTCATCGATCTTCGGGTCCTTGACGCTGAGGTTGGTGTTACCGGCGTCGCGGATGACACGGCTGTCGACGATCTGCTGGAAGAAGCCGAAGCCCTCGGGGTAGTCGGCGCCCCAGCCGTAGACCATGAGGCCGAGGTTGTTCTTCTTGGCGAAGTCGGGCTTGCCGGCGTACAGCTTGAAGTAGTCGCCCTGCGGGTAACCCTTGATCTCCAGCTTGATGCCGACGCGGCCGAGCGACTGCTGCAGCGACTCGGCGGTCAGCTTCTCGGCGGCGCGCTCGTTGCGGTAGGAGATCGTGGTGCTGAAGCCGTTGGGCTGGCCGCAGGCCGCGAGCTCTTCCTTGGCCTTGGTGACGTCGCCGGTCGGGTTGGCCTCGACGCCGTACGGGTCGATCTTCTGGTAGCCGGTCATCTTCGACGGCATGAGGCTGAGCGCGATGTCGCCACCGGCGTCGGGGCCGCCGTAGGCGCCCTGGAGCGCGGCGCGGTCGGCCGCGTACATCACGGCCTTGCGGCAGTGGATGTTGTCGAACGGCTTGACGTCACCGTTGATGTTGGTGAACCAGGTCCGGTCGATCGCGGCCGAGTCGGCGTACTGCTTGACCTTCGGGTCGGTCAGGACCGTCTTGCGGGCGTTGGCCGCCACACCGGTGCTGTTGATCTTGACGTCGATCTTGCCGGACAGCAGCCGCTGGTCGAGGTCGTCCTCGTTCTGGCCGAGCAGCACCTCGACGGAGTCGTTGAGCTGCTTGCGGTTGGGGTCGGTGGCCGGGTCCCAGTTCGGGTTCTTCACGAGCTCGATGCGCTTGGTGAGCTCGTGCGACTTGAACATGTAGGGGCCGGTCGAGACCGGGTGCTCCTTGTACTTCGAGCCGGTGTCCTTGGCGGCGGGCACGGGGGCCGTCTGCGGGAGCATGGCGAAGTAGTCGAAACCGCCGTACGCCTTCTTCAGGTGGAAGACGATGGTCTGGTCGTCAGGCGTCTCGACGGCCTTGAAGTCGTCGAGCTTGTCCTTCATCTTGTACGGGCCGGTGTAGCCCTGCACGTCGAGCCAGTCGTTGAAGTAGGTCGGGCCGCTGGGCAGGATGTCCTTGTCCAGCGAGCGGGCCACGGCGTACTTGACGTCCTTCGACGTCACCGGGCTGCCGTCCTCGAACTTGATGCCCGTGCGCAGCTTGTACGTCCACGTCTTGCCGCCGTCGCTGGGCGTGCCCAGGCCCTCGGCCAGGTCGCCGACGAGCTGCAGGCCCTCCTCGCCCGGCACCGGCTTGAACATGGTCAGCGCGCGCGTGTACAGGCGTGAGAAGTTCCACGCGTAGCCGTAGTACTGGTCACCCGGGTCGACGGAGTCGAAGTCGCCCGGCATGCCCATGTGGAGGGTGCCACCGGTCTTCTCCGACGGGTTGACGACCTGCGTGACACCCGCGTTGTACTGGCTGGCGGGCTTTTCGTCACTGCCGGTGCCGCTGGTGCTCTTGGCGCCGCCGCCACCGCCACACGCCGACACGACCACGGCGAGAGTGGCGGTCATCGCCACCGCCGACGCCTTTGATCTTATCTTCATCGACCTGACACACCCCTTGTATCTAGGAGTTGAGAACTTGCTGAAAAACTCACGAGGGTCTATCGGGCCTTGGGATCGAAGGCGTCCCTGAGGCCGTCACCGAGCAGGTTGAACGCCAGCACGGTGATGAAGATCGCGAGACCGGGGAAGATCATGAAGTTGGGCGCCACCTGGTAGTTGTGGACGGCGTCCGACAACATGCCTCCCCACGTGGGAGTCGGCGGCCGCACGCCCACGCCGAGGAAGGACAGCGCGGCCTCGAACAGGATGTTCGAGGGGATCAGCAGCGTCGAGTAGACGAGGATCGGCGCCAGGAGGTTGGGCAGGATCTCCTTGAACAGGATGGTGTGGTTGCGCGCGCCCAGGCTCCTGGAGGCGTCGACGAACTCCCGTTCGCGCAGGGACAGCGTCTGGCCCCTGATGATGCGCCCGATATAGGGCCAGTTGAAGAAGCCGATGATGAACACCAGCAGGCTGATCCTGAGCGTGTCGCCCGACATGCCGAACGCCTTGTCGGGGATGACGCCGGCCAGCGCCAGCGCGAACACCAGCAGCGGGAAGGCCAGGAAGATGTCCATGAGGCGGCTGATGACGGTGTCGATCCAGCCGCCGAAGAAGCCGGCGATCATCCCGAGCACGGTGCCGAGCACGACGCACAGCAGCGTCGCGAAGAACGCGATCAGCAGCGAGATTCGGGCCCCGTACAGGACTCGGCTGAACAGGTCGCGGCCCGAGTCGGGCTCCACGCCGAACAGGAAGTCACTGCTGATGCCGCCGAAGGCGCCCAGCGGCGCCCCGATGGAGGGGTCGAGCTTCTCGCGGTGCCACTCGCCCGGCGGGTGCCCGAACCACGACACCAGCAGCGGGGCGAAGACGGCGATCAGGATGAGCAGGAGGATGACGATGCCACCGGTCATCGCGATGCGGTCGCGCTTGAGGCGCATCCACGCGATCTGCCCCAGGGAACGTCCCCTGATGACCGAGGTCCCCGCCCCCTCAAGAGCGGTCTCCGGCCCTGCTTCGATGGCCGATTCCGGAACATCGAGCGGTGCGGTCATGCCAGTAGCCCCCTGGATTCCAGACGACATCGTCCGTGTCGGCGCGGTCCCGGTCAGGGTAGTGCGCCCATGCGTGCGAGGTCCGCGTGTCGCGGCCCCAGGAGGCAGAATCTATGGCCTGAGCTGGTGTGACTAGTCCCTCTGTGCTCTATGTGGCTTAACTGTGATTCACCAGAAACTCATTCGTATCGATCTTGAGGAGAATGTCTACGAGCCGTCCCGGTTGCGTCTCGGAACTGTGACATTGCCGATTTCGTCCTTGGATTCAGCTGATGCCACGCTTTTTGAGCAGCGCCTCGATATCCGCGAAATCGTCCTCGGCCTTGGGAGATTGCTTCGGGGCGACGGCGGGCTGCTGTGGTTTGGGGACGGTTTTGTTCGCTGAGGGCTTAACCTCGGGGGCCTCATCGGGGGTCTTCCTCCTGAAGCTCGCCAGTTTCCTGCCGCGCATGACTCCCGACGCCACGAACAGCACCACCGACAACCCCGCCACGGCCACGCCCGCCCAGGTGAAGGGGTTGAACACCAGGCCGGTGACGAACCCCACGATGGTCGTGCCCACGGTCCACAACATCTGCAGCGCGCCCGTCAGGTAGGCCGCCGCCGGCAGCAGCGCCCATGCCGCGACCCGGATGCCCGAGGCCGCTCCCCTGCGCCTGAAGGCCAGGAAACTGAGCACCAGGCCCAGCAGGGTCAGTCCGGCGCACAGCGGCAGCCAGAGGGTCGGATTGAGCATCACGCCACTCCTCGTGTCGACTACGTTTCCATCCTGGCACGCGAAACGCCGCCCGCTCCTCCTCCGCGAGAACCACTTGCCCCTTAGGGGTCACGCAGGCGGCGCCGGGCTGTCCGGCGGCGGCGGTCACCAGGTCGGCGCCGCCTCGGCGCACAGGTCCCGGATGGCGGCGACGCTCGGATGCCAGGGGCGGGCGGCCGGGCCGGTCAGGACGAGCCGGCGCTCCAGCCGCGGCAGCAGGGGGATCAGCGTGAGGGTGCCCGGCATCATGCCGGCGGCCAGGGACGGGACGATCGCGACGCCGAGCCCGGCCTCCACCATGGACAGCAGCGTGGCGAGCTCGCGGATGCGCTGGGTGGGCCGGTAGGGCAGGCCGGTCAGGGAGTGCAGGCGTCTGACCTGGGTCTCGCAGCCGGAGGTGGTGGCCAGCAGCGGGTCGTCCAGCAGATCGGCCAGCTCGACGGACTCCTCGCCCGCCAGGGGGTGGTCACTGCGCACCACGGCCTCGTAGGCGTCGGTCGCGAGGTGGAGGCCGCCGCGGGGCATCGGCTCCGGGTCGATGAGCACGGCCGCGTCGACCGCGCCGCTCTCCAGCCACTCCTCGATCTCCTCGTCGAGGCCCTCGAAGATCCTGATCTCGACGTGGGGAAGCCGCTCGTGCCACAGCCGCAGAAGACCGGGCAGCAGCCCGCGCGCCACCGTCGGGGGGACGGCCAGCCCGATCGATCCAGGGGCGACGGCGCTCGCGTGGGCGGCGGCCGCGGCGTCGAAGGAGCGGGCGGCGGCCAGCGTGGCGCGGGCGTGGGGCAGCAGCACCTCGCCCAGGGGCGTCGGCCGGACGGGAGCGGCGCGGTGCACGAGCTCGCCCCGCACCGCGCGTTCCAGCGAGGCGAGCGAGTGCGACACCGAGGACTGGCTCATGCCGAGAACGGCGGCGGCCGCCCCGAACCCTTCCTGGTCCACGATCGCCACGAACACATCGAGTTGCCGCAGAGTCACATCCATCGGTGCACCTCACCCTAGCGTCGAGGCGGCCCGGAGCGGCCCAGGGCGGCCCAGGGCGGCCCGGGGCGGCCCAGGGCGGCCCAGGGCGGCTCAGCCCGTCAGACGGTGATGAGGGCGCGGAGGTCGGCGACGGTGACGTTCTCCAGGGACGGGACCACCAGCCGGCCGGGGGCGGGGTCGATGGCCAGCAGGCTCGGGACGGCCACCACCGCGCAGCCCGCCGCCGTCGCGGCCGCGACGCCGTTGGGAGAGTCCTCCAGCACCACGCACCGCACCGGCTCCACGCCGAGCAGCCGCGCGGCCGTCAGGTACGGCTCGGGGTCGGGCTTGGTACGCGTGACGTCGTCCGCCGTGACCACGACGTCGAACCGGTCACGCCCCACGCTCTTGAGCACCGCCTCCGCGATCTCCTTCAGCGACGAGGTGACCAGCCCCACGGGCACTCCCTCGTCCCGCAGCGCGCCCAGCAGCTCCAGGGCGCCCGGCATGACGCGCACGCCCGCCGTCAGCCGCCGCACCATCCCGCCGGTCATCCACTCCCGCACCATCTCCGGGGGCACGTCGGACCCCGACACGGCCAGCATGTAGTCGACCGTGCGCTCCATGGAGCCGCCCACGAGGTGGGCCTGGTGCTCGGGCGTCCACTGGGCGCCCAGCCTGGCCATCACGTCGGTCTCGATCTCCAGCCAGACCCGCTCGCTGTCGACGAGCAGCCCGTCCATGTCGAAGAAGACCGCTTCCACGTTTGCCCCCGATCGGTAGTGTTTTGCCCTCCATTGTCCCTGCCTTGGCCGGTGCACGAAGAGACCACCCCTCATCCGGCGTGCTCGGGAGGTCACCAGGGTGGCGGCCTTCGGCCCACCGGGCCGAGCCCCTCGGCGCCGCGTCCCTGCCCGGTGGGCGACGGACCGTCGAGCGCACCCGTCCCGTGGGCAACAACCATCCGCCCGCCGGGCTGAGCGGCGACGCTCCTCGGCAGCGCCCCAGTAGGCGACGGGCCACCGAGCGCCGTCCGTCCACCCGGTGAGCGACGGGCCACCGACCACCGTCCGCCCGCCCAGCGAGCAACGGGCCACCGAGCATCGCCCATCCACCCAGCCACCCGAGCAGCGGCCCTCGTCGATGGCGCGCCCCCGTCCCGTGAGTGACGGGCCATCGGCACCGGTGAGATGGCAGTCGCCATCCCCCGGCGGCGGGTGTGGGTCAGACGTTGAAGTATTTGGCTTCGGGGTGGTGGACGACCAGGGCGGAGGTGGCCTGCTCCGGGTGGAGCTGGAACTCCTCCGACAGCGACACCCCGATGCGCTCGGGGCTGAGCAGCTCGAACAGCTGCTTCTGGTCCTCCAGGTTGGGGCAGGCCGGGTAGCCGAAGGAGTAGCGGCAGCCCTGGATGTTGACCTTGAGCATGTCGTCGAGCGACTCCTCACCGCCGATCGACCACTCCGAGCGCACCCTGGCGTGCCAGTATTCGGCCAGCGCCTCGGTGAGCTGCACCGACAGGCCGTGCAGCTCGAGGTAGTCGCGGTAGGCGTCCTTGGCGAACAGCTCGGCCGTGGCCTCGGCGATCTTCGCGCCCATGGTGGCGACCTGGAAGCCGACCACGTCGACCTCGCCGGAGTCCTTGGCGCGGAAGAAGTCGGACAGGCACAGGTGGCGGTCGCGGCGCTGGCGCGGGAAGGTGAACCGGGTGCGCTCGCTGCCGTCGTCGTCGAGGATGATCAGCGAGTCGCCGTCGGAGACGCACGGGAAGTGGCCGTAGACGACGGCCGCCTCCAGCAGCCCCTCGGTCTGGATGCGGTCGAGCCACATGCGCAGCCGCGGCCGCCCCTCGAGCTCGACCAGCTCGTCGTAGTCGGGCCCCGCGCCGCCCCTGGTGGGCTTGAGCCCCCACTGGCCGAGGAACAGGGCGCGCTCGTCGAGGAAGGCGGAGTATTCGGCCAGGGAGATGCCCTTGACCACGCGGTCGCCGTAGAAGGGCGTCGTGGGGACGGGGTTGTCGGCGGCCACGTCGGAGCGGGCGGGCAGCTGCTCGACCGGGGTGCGCTGCAGCACGGCGCCGGTCTTGACGCGCCGCTCGCGCAGCGGCGGCAGCGTCGCGCCGGCGACCCCGCGCTTGACGGCCATGAACGAGTCCATCAGCCGCAGCCCCTCGAACGCGTCGCGCGCGTAGCGCACCTCGCCCTCGAACAGCTCGGCCAGGTCCTGCTCGACGTAGGCGCGGGTCAGGGCGGCGCCTCCGAGCAGGACGGGGTATCTCTCGGACAGGCCCCTGGAGTTCATCTCCTCCAGGTTTTCCTTCATGATGACCGTCGACTTCACCAGCAGCCCCGACATGCCGATGACGTCGGCCTTCTGGTCGTCGGCGGCCTCGAGGATGGCCGAGACCGGCTGCTTGATGCCGAGGTTGACGACCTGGTAGCCGTTGTTGGACAGGATGATGTCGACGAGGTTCTTGCCGATGTCGTGCACGTCGCCCTTGACGGTGGCCAGCACGATGCGGCCCTTCGACTCGCCCTCGAGCCGGTCCATGTGGGGCTCGAGGTGGGCGACGGCGGCCTTCATGACCTCGGCCGACTGCAGCACGAACGGCAGCTGCATCTGCCCGGAGCCGAACAGCTCGCCGACCGTCTTCATGCCGTCGAGCAGCACGTCGTTGATGATCTCGAGCGCGGGCCGCTGCTCCAGCGCGGTGTCGAGGTCGGCCTCCAGGCCCTTGCGCTCGCCGTCGATGATGCGCCGCTTGAGGCGCTCCCACAGCGGCAGCGCGGCCAGCTCCTCGGCCTTGCCGGCGCGCATGGCGGCCGCGTCGACGCCCTCGAACAGCTCCATGAACCGCTGCAGCGGGTCATAGCCCTCGCGGCGGCGGTCGTAGACCATGTCGAGCGCGACCTGGCGCTGCTCGTCGGGGATGCGGGCCATCGGCAGGATCTTGGAGGCGTGCACGATGGCGGAGTCGAGCCCGGCGTTGACGCACTCGTTGAGGAACACCGAGTTGAGCACCATGCGGGCGGCCGGGTTGAGGCCGAAGCTGATGTTGGACAGGCCCAGCGTGGTCTGCACGCCCGGGTAGCGGCGCTTGAGCTCGCGGATGGCCTCGATGGTCTCCAGGCCGTCGCGCCTGGTCTCCTCCTGGCCGGTGGCGATGGGGAAGGTCAGGCAGTCGACGATGATGTCCTCGACCCGCATGCCCCAGTTGGTGGTCAGGTCCTCGACGAGGCGGCTGGCCACGCGGACCTTCCAGTCGGCGGTGCGGGCCTGGCCCTCCTCGTCGATGGTCAGCGCGACGACGGCCGAGCCGTGCTCGCGGACGAGGCGCATGATCTTCTGGAAGCGGGAGTCGGGGCCGTCGCCGTCCTCGTAGTTGACGGAGTTGACCGCGGCGCGCCCGCCGAGCATCTCGAGACCGGCCTGCAGCACCGCGGGCTCGGTCGAGTCGAGCATGATCGGCAGCGTGGACGCGGTGGCGAACCGGAACGCCAGCTCCTTCATGTCGGCCACGCCGTCGCGGCCGACGTAGTCGACGCACAGGTCGAGCATGTGGGCGCCGTCGCGGGCCTGGTCGCGGGCCGTCTCGACGCAGTCGTCCCAGGCGCCCGCCAGCATGGCCTCGCGGAAGGCCTTGGAGCCGTTGGTGTTGCAGCGCTCGCCGATGGCCAGGTAGGAGGTGTCCTGGCGGAACGGGACCGTCTGGTAGAGCGAGGAGGCGCCCGGCTCGGGGTGCGGCCGGCGCGGCGCGACCTGCTTGCCGCGGACGCGCTCGACGACCTGGCGCAGGTGCTCGGGCGTGGTGCCGCAGCAGCCGCCGACCAGCGACAGGCCGTAGTCGCGGGTGAAGGTGCCGTGCGCGCCGGCCAGCTCCTGCGCGCTCAGCGGATAGTACGCCCCGTCGGCCGTCAGCACCGGCAGGCCGGCGTTGGGCATGCAGGAGAGCTTGAGCCGCGAGTGGCGGGCGAGGTAGCGCAGGTGCTCACTCATCTCGGCCGGGCCGGTCGCGCAGTTGAGGCCCACGACGTCGACGCCGAGCGGCTCGATCGCGGTCAGCGCGGCGCCGATCTCGGAGCCGAGCAGCATCGCGCCGTTGGTCTCGATGGTCACCTGGGCGATGATCGGGATGTCGCGGCCGGAGTCTTCCGCGGCCCGCTTGGCGCCGATGACGGCGGCCTTGACCTGGAGCAGGTCCTGGCAGGTCTCGATGATCAGCGCGTCGGCGCCGCCAGCGATCAGGCCCGCGGCGTTGTCGCGGTAGGCGTCGCGCAGGAGGGCGTACGGCAGGTGGCCGAGCGTCGGCAGCTTGGTGCCGGGGCCCATGGAGCCGAGCACGAAGCGCGGCTGGTCGGGCGTGGACCAGTGGTCGGCGGCCTCGCGGGCGATCCGGGCCCCCGCCTCGGAGTATTCGAAGACGCGGTCGGAGATGTCGTATTCGCCGAGGGCGGCGAAGTTGGCGCCGAAGGTGTTGGTCTCGACGCAGTCGACGCCGACGGCGAAGTAGGCGTCGTGGACGCCGCGCACGATGTCGGGCCTGGTGACGTTGAGCACCTCGTTGCAGCCCTCGTGCCCGTGGAAGTCGTCGAGCGTCGGGTCCTGGGCCTGGAGCATCGTGCCCATCGCCCCGTCGGCCACGATGACGCGCTGGGACAACACTTCTCGGAAGGACGGGGAGATGCTCATGGGGTAGAGCTTATCGGGTGCGTCTCGAGCCTCACTCGCAAGCGGCCCGTACGCCTGTTCGCCTTGGGCGCGAAACCGGGGCTCCAGGGGTGTCTGCGGGGCCCGGGCGACGCCGGGGTGTGCGGCGGACGCTATCGTACCGACTGTCAATTGCACGCCGCGTCCAATTGGGGGTCTCGGTGGCCTACCGCACCGTACTCGTCGGCACCGACGGCTCGGCCTCCTCCTTCCGCGCCGTCTCCGCGGCGGCGTCGCTGGCCGCGGCGACCGGCGCCACCCTGGTCCTGGCCTGCGCGTACCTGCCGATGCGGGAGAGCGAGCGCGCGGCGGCCGCCGACCGGCTGGGCGACCTCGCGTACAAGGTGGGCGGCTCCACCCCGGCCGACGACGCCCTGCGGGCGGCGCGCGGGCACGCCGCGGCGGCCGGCGCCTCCGACGTGGTCCTGGCCGCCGAGCAGGGGGACGCCGTGGACGTGCTCGTCTCGCTGGCCGCCCGGCACCGCGCCGACCTGCTCGTGGTGGGCAACCGCGGGCTCAACAGCCTGGCCGGGCGGCTGCTCGGCTCCGTGCCGTCCGCGGTCTCCCACCGGGCGGCCTGCGACGTGCTGATCGTCCGCACGACCGACGGCCGCTGATTCGCGCCCTTTGCTTACGCGCACGCGCGCGCGAGGGAGCGGGCAAATGATCACGCGTGCGAAACAGCGGTAGATACGCGGCCACAGGGGGCATATGTGGCCCATAGGACCGCACATTCCACACAAGGCACACCGACCGCACCGGACGCGGACACCGCAGCCGGCGCGTGCGGGAGGCGTGGGCGTGCAGGGGCGGAAGAGATCCGGAGGCGTGGGACTGAGTGCAGGAAGTGCGAGAGACGCGGGGTGCCGGAGGCGCCGATATGGGAATGCCGGAGGCGCAGGGGTGCGGGAGGCGTGGCGGGGGCAGGAGGCAGGCGGGGCGCGGGCGGCGCACGGCTTACGGACGGGTGCGGTGAGGGGTGCGGCCAGGGCTGGGCTCGTCGGCGAGGAGGCGTGGTGAAGGGTTCCTGTGCTGGGACGGGGCTCGCGGGTTCGCGCCCTGGACGCGCGTCGCGCGTTCGCGGGGAGATCGGTGACGCCGAGTCCCCCCGACCGCATAGGCTAAGCGAGACGATGGAGAGAGGAGGCGACACGTGATTGAGCTCGAAAGGCTCCCCGAGCTCGTAGACCCGGTGCTCATTGCCGCGTTCGAGGGGTGGAACGACGCGGGCGAGGCCTCTAGCGGTGTGATCGCCCATCTCGAGTCCGCCTGGAAGGCCGAGCCGCTGATCGCGCTCGACCCGGACGACTACTACGACTTCCAGGTCACCCGGCCCGTCGTGGAGATGGGCGAGGGCCTGACCCGCTCGATCGTGTGGCCGACGACGCGGCTGCTGCGCGCCCGCCCGCCGGGCCTGGAGCGCGACGTCGTGCTGCTGCGCGGCATCGAGCCCAACATGCGCTGGCGCTCGTTCTGCGCCGACATCATCGAGATCTGCCGTGAGCTGGGCATCGAGCTGGCCGTCATGCTGGGCGCGCTGCTCAACGACTCGCCCCACACGCGGCCCGTGCCCATCCTCGGGGGCGCGACGGACGAGGCGCTGGCCCGTTCGACGAACCTCGAGCTGAGCCGCTACGAGGGCCCGACCGGCATCGTCGGGGTGCTGCAGCACGCGTTCGGCGAGGCGGGGCTGGACGCCATCTCGCTGTGGGCGTCGGTGCCCCACTACGTCGCGCAGCCGCCCAACCCGAAGGCGACGCTCGCGCTGCTGCGCCGCCTGGAGGACGTGCTGGAGATCCCGATGCCGCTGGGCGACCTCGACGAGGAGGCCCGCGCATGGGAGCGCGGCGTCGACGAGCTGGCCTCCCAGGACAGCGAGGTGGCCGAGTACGTCAAGGAGCTGGAGGAGCGCAAGGACGCCGCCGAGCTCCCCGAGGCCAGCGGCGACGCGATCGCGGCCGAGTTCGAGCGCTACCTGCGC
The DNA here is from genome assembly GCF_040605375.1 of Nonomuraea sp. NPDC005650. Taxonomy (NCBI): domain Bacteria; kingdom Bacillati; phylum Actinomycetota; class Actinomycetes; order Streptosporangiales; family Streptosporangiaceae; genus Nonomuraea; species Nonomuraea sp. NPDC005650. The sequence goes on along the minus strand of NZ_JBEXCR010000016.1, from coordinate 65,238 downwards.
CGCCGGGACCGGGACACTGACAGCTAACCCACAGGGATAAAAACCGCGAATTTTTCGAGATTTCGAGTAATAATCGGGGCCGTACAAGATTACATCAAGTCGGGGCTCCAGATTCATCCCGATAAATCCAGAAAAAACCTCGGCTTCGCACCGTGATGCCTACTCAACTAACCGCGCACGTTAGGCACGCCATGGCGACTTCCCATGTTGACCCGCACCAAAGAAGTCAGGACACCAGGCGCCGCATCCTCGAGATGGCCGTCTCCCTCCGGGAGGACCGCCCCGGCGGCTCAGTGGACCACTTCCTCGCGCTGCTGCAGGACCGCCTTCCGCTCTGGCTGAGCATTCTTCACAATCTCTCCCACCGCATCGGAAAAGGGTGCGTAGCGGACAATCTTCTCCCCGTCATCCGGGCGGGCATTGATTACTACATCGACGTACAGAGCGCGGCGCTGCCCGCCTTCACCTCGCCGAACGTGACGGTCCGCTTCCGCGAGGCCGTCCGCGACAAGGGGCTGGGGCCGCGCACCGAAGTCGCGCCGCTGGCCGACTACCTGGCGGCCGAGCAGCGCCTGGGCCGGATAGGGCCCGAAGTCGACCCGGAGGCCAGCGCGCGACTGCTGATCGCGGGCTGCTTCCACCGGGCCTACCTCGAGATGTTCGTCGGCGCCGACATGAGCCCGACGCTGGAGGCCAGCGCTCGCGAGATCGTCCGCGAGTTGCGCCTCGACCCCGTCCCCGCCTGACATCCTGCGACAGCACCCCGGCGACCGCCCATGGCGGGGCCGGGGTGTTTTCGCGTGCACGGAAAACGGCGACCCGGCTTCTCCCCCGCCATCTCTAGGGGTAGGCTGATTGTCAGTAACACTGATGATTTGGAGAGCTGACCATGATTCTGATCACCGGCGGACTGGGCTTCATCGGCACGCACACCACCCGCGCCCTGCTCGACCTCGGCGAGTCCTGCGTGCTCGTCCAGCGCAGGCCCGCCGTGGTGCCCGAGACGTTCGCGAACGAACCCGTCGTCGCCGAGCAGGCCGACCTCACCGACGAGGCCGCCCTCCTGGCGCTCGGCGAGCGGCACAAGATCACCGGCATCGTGCACCTCGCCGGCTCCATGCCCTGGCCGCCCGGCGCGCACCAGCCCCTGGAGGGCGCGGACAGGGCCGTACGGAGCCTCCTGAACGTGTTCCGCGCCGCGAGCGAGTGGCAGGTGACGCGGCTCGGCATCGCCAGCACGATCGGCGTGTACGGCGGCGTGCCCGGCGAGGGCGCGCTCAAGGAGGACCTCCCCCTGCCGATGACGTCGGCCCACCCGATCCCGGCGTTCAAGAAGATCGGCGAGCTGCTCGGCGACCACCTGGCCGGCGCCATGGGGCTCGACGTGGTCAACTACCGCATCGGCGCCATTTGGGGCCCGCTCGGCCACGCCCGGTCGCCGTTCTTCGCCGCGCCTCAGCTCGTGCACGCGGCCGCCCGCGGCGCCGAGCCCGACCTGTCCGCGCTGCGCGCCGGCGCGTACGCGGAGGACGGCATCGACCTGTGCTACGCGAAGGACTGCGGCCGCGCGATCGCCCTGCTCCAGCTCGCGGACCGGCTGACGCACCGCACGTACAACGTGGCCTCCGGGAGGCCGACCACCAACGCCGAGGTCATCTCGGCGATCAGGAAGCTCGTCCCCGGCGCCCGGGTCGGCCTGCCCGAGGGCCGCGAGCCCGCCGGGCCGGACACGTGGCTCGACATCACCCGCCTGCGCGAGGACACGGGATACGAGCCCGCGTACGACACCGAGCGGGCGGTCGGCGACTACCTCGCCTGGCTGCGCGCCGGTAACGAGCGCTAGGACGCGGTCAGCTCCCGATGGCGGCCAGGCGGCACGGCGTGCCGTCGATGACCTGCGAGTACACGGCCTCGGTCAGCTCGGCCACGCGCGGCCAGCCGTACCTCTGGCGGGCCCTGACCGCCCCGGCCGCGCCGAACGCCGCCCGCTTGCCCGGGTCGTCGAGCACGTCGCGCAGCGCCCTGGCCAGGGCGCGCGGGCGGCGCGGCGGCACGAGGACGCCGCAGCCGGCGACGGTGTCCAGGTGTCCCCCGACCGCCGAGGCCACGACGGGCACGCCGCACGCCATCGCCTCGACCGGCACCATGCCGAACGGCTCGTACCACGGCACCGTCACGACGACGTCGGCCGAGCGCATCAGCGCGGGAACGTGCTCGCGCGACACGCTGCCGATCACGTGGACCCTGCGTTCGAGCCCGTACGCCCGCGCCAGCTCGTACAGCCTGACCGCCTCCTCGTCGTCCTCGCGGCCGCCCGCGATCACCAGGTCGGCGTCCGGGATCCGGCGCAGCGCCCTGATCACGGTGTCCACGCCCTTGCGCGGCACCATCCTGCCGATGCTGAGAATCAGCTTGCCGCCCGGGCGCGGCGCCACCGGCCCGTCGGGCCGGAAGACCGACAGGTCCACGCCGCACGGCACGACCGCGATGCGCCGGCCGGGGACCCCCATGGCGCGCAGTTCGGTCACCTCGTCGGCGCAGGTGGCCAGCACGACGTCGGCGCGCCTGCCGATCTCGCGCTCGGTGTCGACGCGGTGGGAGGGGCTGGTGTCGGCGTCGCCCTGCCAGCGCCGCTTGACGGTGCCGAGCGCGTGGAACGTCTGCACCACCGGCACCCCGTCGGCCGCCCGCAGCGCCGCCTGCCCGCTCATCCAGAAGTGGGCGTGCACGATGTCCGGCGGGCTCACGGCCCAGCGGTCGGCCAGGCGCTGGGCGAACTCGGCCATGTACGGGGCCAGCTCGTCCTTGGGCACGGGGGCCGGCGGCCCGGCCGGGACGTACTCGACCGTGACGCCCGGCGCCATGGCCACCGCCCCGGGTTGCCGCTCGGACGAGCGCCGGGTGTGGACGACGACCGTGTGGCCGCGCCCGGCCAGCGCGAGCGCCAGTTCGGCGACGTGGACGTTCTGGCCGCCGGAGTCGACGCCGCCGACCGCCGCCAGCGGGTCCGCGTGCTCGGAGATGAGATCGACCTTCACTGGGTCAGCTCCCTTACTGCCTTGACCACCTGCTCGCTTGTCACATGGGACAGGCACGGGTGCCCGGGCACCGGGCAGGTGCGCGCCCCGCTTCCGCGGCAGGGCGCCTCCTGGTCTCCGAGCAGCACCGCGGGCACCCCGTACGGGGCCCGCCGCGCCGCAGGGACGACGGGGGCGAACAGGCTCACGACCGGTGTCCCGACCGCCGCGGCCAGGTGCGCGGGACCGGTGTCGCCCGCCACGAGCACGCCGGCGCCGTCGACGACGGCGGCGAGCTCGGCGAACGTGGTCACGCCGCCGAGATCGACGGCAGCGTCGCCGGCGACATAGGCGGTGAGGTCACGTTCGGTGCCGGTCACGACGACCCGGTGTCCGTCCTGCGCCAGCTCCCGCACGGCCTGCCGGTGCCGTTCGGCCGGCCAGGTCCGTGCGGGGGCGGATGCCCCTGGGTGCACCACGACATACGTGCCTTTGCCGGCAGCGCCGCCGGCATCAAGCAAGTGCCCCGATTCTCCGCCTATATCCGGCAATGGCCGCCGAACAGCGAGTTTGCCGTCATCGCCCCTCGGCAACTCGAACCCGGCCGCCCTGGCGACCGCCAGCATCCGCTCCGCCTCGTGCACGTCCAGGCTCTCGTCCACGACGTGCCGGACGTCCAGGAGCGAGCCGGGGTAGTCGTTGCTGATGGCGGTGATCCTGCGGACGCCGGCCAGCCTGAGCAGCAGGGCCAGCGGGAGCGCCGACTGGTGGGATGAGGTCAGCACCACCGCCTCGTCGACGCCCGCGAGCCTGCCGACCAGGTCGGCGGCCTGGCCCTTGGTGACGGGCGGCGGGGCGTGCTCGATCCACGGGGCCCTCCATTCGATCACCCGGTCCACGCCGGGCAGCAGTTCGGCCGCCGGCACGCCGTTCGGTCCGGCCAGGAAGACCAGCTCGCGGGCCAGCGTGCGCACGGCCCTGACGGCGGGCCCGGCCAGCAGCACGTCGCCGGCTCCGTCCAGCCGCGCCACCAGCACCCGGCCCCGGTCGTCCCCGCGGCGGCGGCTCGCGGCGCGGGCGGCCTGCTTTCTGGTGGACGCGCGCGTGAGGGTTCTCGTCCTGCGGCGCGGGGTCGGTTCGCACAGCACCGCGCTTCCCGCTCCGCTCGTGGCCGCCGCGCGCGGGAACCGGGCGGCGACCGGATCATGGAAGATCGCGTCGATGCCGAGAAACCTCATCGTTCCCCCTCAGAGGCCGGGAACCGCTACCGAGAGGAGCGATGCTCAAACACTCCCCACGCCCAGGAGAAGCGCAAACAAGAGAAATGACCTGGAATTGGTCACGCTAAGTAGTTGTTTGCCTGGTTGGGGCCCGGGTAGCTGGCGGGCACGCGACGGAGGTGGAAGGTGTTCGAAAAGCGACGGCCCGGCGCGGTGCTCTTCGACCGGGACGGGACCTTGATCAGGGACGTGCCGTACAACGGCGACCCGAACCTCGTCGAGCCCATGCCCGGCGCGGTCGAGGCGGTGGCCAGGCTCAGACGGGCCGAGGTGCCGGTGGCCGTGGTCACCAGCCAGGCCGGCGTAGCCAAGGGCCTGCTGTCCGCGGACGACATGGATCAGGTGAACGCCAGGGTGGAGGAGCTGCTCGGCCCGTTCGACGCCTGGGCGATCTGCGTGCACGACGACGTCGACGGCTGCACCTGCCGCAAACCGGCGCCCGGGCTCGTGATCAGGGCCGCCGCCGTGCTCGACGTCAGCCCCCGCGACTGCGTGGTCGTCGGGGACCTCGGCAGGGACATGGAGGCGGCCAGGGCCGCCGGCGCCAGGGGCATCCTGGTCCCCACCCCGCAGACGCGGCCGGAGGAGATCCAGCAGGCCGCCGAGGTCGCGGACGACCTGATCGACGTGGTCGACATCGTGCTGAGCGACGCGGAGGCGCCGGTGCCGGCCATCGCCACGCCGTGGGCCCGCGCCCTCGGCTGGAGCCGCTGGTGAGCAGGGGACGGCCGTCCGGGCTCCGGGGCAAATCGAGGTATGAGGCCAGGTCGGCTGGGTAGGCGCGAGCAACATGATGATGCTCGACTGGACCCGCAGAGCCGCCTGTCTCGGCCTGGACCCGGAATTGTTCTTCCCGATCTCCATGCAAGGGCCGAGCCAGTCGCAGGTCGAACGGGCCAAACATGTGTGCGCCGGCTGTCCCGTACGTGAGCCTTGCCTGGAGTACGCGCTGGCCACGAGGCAGTCCGACGGCGTGTGGGGCGGCACCGACCCGAAGCAGCGCAGGGAGCTCAGCCTGCGCTCGGCCGTCTGACCCGGGCCGAGGCGCCTGGCTCCTGGCTCTTGGCTCCTGGCTCTTGGCTCCTGGCCCGCCCCCCCGGCTCAGCCGGGCAGGGCCGCCGCGAGGAAACGCTCCCGTTCGGCCGCCTCCAGGTGGTCGCTGAACAGCACGCCGTCGAGATGGTCGACCTCGTGCTGCAGCACCCTGGCCAGCACCCCCAGCGCGCGAACCGTCACCGGCTTGCCCAGCATGTCACGACCACGCGCTGTGACCATGTAGGAACGTTCCAGTGGCCACCACACCCCGGGCGCCGACAGGCACGCCTCGTCGGCGGTGACCCGCCGCTCCGACAGCTCGAGGCGCGGGTTGACCAGATGGCCGGACTTGCCGTCGTAGGCGTAGACCACCACCCGCACCGGCTCGCCCACCTGCGGCGCCGCCAGGCCCGCGCGGCCGGCGCCGGCGCGCATGGTGGCGGTCAGCGACTTGACCAGGCGCCGCAGCTCCCGGTCGAAGTCCTGCACCGGCGCCGCGACCGAGCGCAGCACCGGATCGTCGAACGTGCGAATAGGCCGGACCGTCACCCGCAACTCCCCGATAGGCCACGTCGTCTCCGTCAACGTTTCCCTCGACCGCGCCTGGCCAACCCCTGGGATTCTGCCTTGTAGCACAGCGGTAACAGAGGAGACCCGTAGTCGAAACCACCCGAAAGCAGTATCGGAGGGTGATCTCACTTGCGTCACACGTGCCTGTGATGCCTGGCCGGGTGCTCGGGGCCCGGCCAGACATCTTCGACTACCTGGAGGTGCCGGCATGAGTGTGCTCGCCCTTGAGGGCGGATCCCCGGAGACGGCCCCCGACGCCCTGTCGGGCTTCACGGTCGGCGTGACCGCGACGAGGCGGCGCGAGGAGTTCGGCGCGCTGCTGGAGCGGCGCGGCGCCCGGGTGGTCAGCGCCCCCGCGATCCGGCTGGTCCCGCTGGCCGAGGACGCCGACCTGCTCGCCGCGACCAGGCTCAGCCTGGCGCAGCCGCTCGACGACGTGGTCGTCACCACCGGCGTCGGCTTCCGCGGGTGGATGGCCGCCGCCGAGGGCTGGGGCCTGTCGGCCGATCTGGGCGAACATCTGTCCAGGTCGCGCCTGCTGACCCGCGGCCCCAAGGCCAGGGGCGCGGTGCGCGCCGCCGGGCTCAACGACCACTGGACGCCCGCCACCGAATCGTGCGGGGAGGTCAAGCAGTACCTGCTCGCCCAGGACCTGCGCGGGCGGCGCATCGCGGTGCAGCAGCACGGCGAGCCGCTCGTCGACTTCGTGGCGGACCTGCGCCGGGCGGGGGCCGAGGTGATCGAGATCCCGGTCTACCGGTGGCTGCCGTACCGCGACATCTCGCCGCTGCGCCGCCTCATCAGCCAGACGATCTCCGGCTCGGTGGACGCGGTGGCCTTCACCAGCGCGCCCGCCGTACACGCGATGCTGGGCGCGGCCCGCGCGGAGGGGCTGGAGGAGTCACTGCTGGCGGCGTTCGACGGGACGGTCGTGGCCGCCTGCGTCGGGCCCGTCACCGCCGAGCCGCTGGCCTCGCGCGGCGTGCCGACGCTGCAGCCCGAACGCTCGCGCCTCGGCGCGCTGGCCCGCGCCCTGGCCCGGCACCTGCCCGAGCACGGGGTGACCCGGCTCGTGGCGGGCGATCACAAGCTGGAGATCCGCGGCCACGCGGTGGTGGTGGACGGCGAGCTGCGCCCGCTGCCCCCGGCCCCGATGGCGGTGCTCAAGCGCCTGGCCGACAAGCCGGGTCACGTGGTGTCCCGCGCCGACCTGCGCGTCGTGCTGCCCGGCAGCGTCGCCCGCGACTCGGCCGAGCACGCGGTGGAGATGGCGATCACGCGGCTGCGGCGGGCGCTCGGGCCGGGCGGGATCGTGGAGACGGTGGTCAAGCGCGGCTACCGGCTCGCCTGCCTGTACGAGGCGGGGCTGTGATCGAACGCGCTCCAACGACGCCCACGCTCGTCCTGGCCGCGCACGGCACGCGCAGCCCCGCCGGGGAGGCGACCCTGTCGGCCCTGGCGGAGACGGTCAGGAGGGCCCGTCCCGGGCATCGGGTCGAGCTGAGCTACCTCGAGATCAGCTCGCCCCTGCTGTCCGACGTGCTGCCGGCCGTCCGGGGTCCCGTGGTCGTCGTCCCGCTGCTGCTGGCGGGCGGCTACCACGCCCACATCGACCTGCCGGAGGTCATCGCCTCCCGCCGCCCCGACGCGATCGTCGCCGGGTGGCTGGGGCCGCACCGGCTGCTGACGTCCGCGCTGGCCCGCAAGCTGGCGCGAGCCGGCCTGCGCGCCACGGACGCGGTCCTGCTGGGGGCCGCGGGCTCCTCCGACCCGTCCGCCCTCGCCGACGTCCGCGCCGCGGCCCACCGGCTCGCCGTCCGCCTGGCCCGGCCGGTCACGGCCGCCTTCGCCTCGGCCGGCTCGCCGTCCCTGGAGGAGGCCATGGAACGGCTCGCCTCCACCCCGGCCGCGCGCGTGGCCATCGCCTCGTACGTACTGGCGCCCGGCCACTTCCACGACCGGCTGGCGGGGGTGGGGGCGGAGGTGGTGAGCGACCCCCTCGGGCCGGACCCGGACGTGGCGGCCCTCATCTGGCACCGCTACGACACGGCCCTCCCCAAACGCCACGCCCGGCCCCAGGCGTCCGGCCTGCACCGGGCGTCCCTGTAACGAGGGCGCCGTAACGGAGGGGGCCCGGCTCTTCGACAGGGTGCGGCTGTCCGACTGGATGCGGCTTCCGGCGGTTCGGCCGTTCGCCGGGCCGCGCCGCGTCGGCGAGACGCCGTGCGCGTTGCGCCGCCCCGCGCCGTCCAACGTCCCACCGACCCGGCGCCGGGTGGTGCGGGGCGTCTCGGCCGACGGGCGACCGCACGGCGAGGCGCGCAGCCCACGACGACGGATCGCGGCCACCAAGGGGGTTCCTTCAACGCGCCGCGTCGGAGAGACGCCATGCGGCGGGGTCCGGCGCAACGCGGACGGCGCCCCGCACGACGAGGCGCCGGGGCGGTCGCGTGACGGCGGTGGGGAGGGGTTAGAGGGTGATGCCCAGGAGGGCGTCTGTGAGGTCGCGGGTCAGGCCAGGGGCGGCGGGGTCGGGGCCGCCGTGGGTGAGGGCCTCGTCCGCCCAGGCGTCGATCGCCGCCAGGGCGCCCGGGGAGTCGAGGTCGTCGGCCATCCGCGCGCGTACCGTGGCCAGCAGGTCGTCGGCGGGCGGCCCCGAGGGCAGGGCGGCCGCCGAGCGCCATCGCGCCAGCCGGCGCTCGGCGTCGGCCATCAGGGACGGTACGTACTCCCAGTCGGCGCGGTAGTGGTGGGCCAGCAGCACCAGCCGGATCGCCATCGGGTCGTGGGCGGTCCGCAGCCGGGAGACGAACACCAGGTTGCCCTTGGACTTGGACATCTTCTCGCCGTCCAGCGCCACCATGCCCGCGTGCGTGTAGAACTTGGCGAACGGCCACTCGCCGGTGAGGGCGTGGCCCTCGGAGGCGCCGCACTCGTGGTGCGGGAAGATCAGGTCCGAGCCGCCGCCCGCCACGTCGTAGCCGCCCCCCAGGTTGTCCAGGGCGATCGCGGTGCACTCGATGTGCCACCCGGGGCGCCCCCGGCCCAGCGGGGAGTCCCAGGCGGGCTCTCCGGGCCGCTCGGCGCGCCACAGCAGCCAGTCGAGGGGGTGCCGTTTGCCCTCCCGGTCGGGGTCGCCTCCGCGTTCGGCGAACAGGGCCAGCATCTCGGCCTCGTCGTAACCGGACACCTGGCCGAACTTGGGCGCGTCGGCCACGCTGAAGTAGACGTCGCCGTCCAGGACGTACGTGACGCCCTTGGCGGACAGCCGGGAGATCAGCTCGGCCACCCGGCCGACGACCTCGGTGACGCCCACGTACTCGCGGGGCGGCAGGATCCGCAGCGCCTCCATGTCGCCGCGGAACAGCTCGATCTCCCGCTCGGCCAGGTCGCGCCAGTCGATGCCGGTCTGCTCGGCCCGCTCCAGCAGCGGGTCGTCGACGTCGGTCGCGTTCTGCGTGTAGTGGACCTCGTGGCCCGCGTCGCGCCACATCCGGCCGACGAGATCGAAGGCGTGGTAGGTGTTGGCGTGACCGAGGTGGGTGGCGTCATAGGGGGTGATGCCGCAGACGTACATCCTGGCGGTCGGCCCCGGATCGGTCTGCCTCACCTGCTTGGCCGAGGTGTCATAGAGACTCAGCGGAATGCTCTCACCTGGGAGCTTTGGAACGTTCTGGGCAGCCCACGATCTCATGTGTTTGAGCCTATCTGTCCCGATCAGCGGTCAGGTCAGTGAACTCGTAGGTCACGCCCTCCAGCGAGAGTGAGACCTCCATCACCGACAGGGAGGCGAGGACGCGGCCGCCGGGGAGTTCGTGGCGGACGATGAGCGCGCCGGGGTCGGAGGACGGCTCGGCCTTGATGAGTTCGCTCCAGGTCTCGCTCTCGAACCTGGGCAGGTAGACCAAGACCCGCTCGCTCGCCGGGTCCAGACCCGTGTTCACGATCATGCTGACGCCGTCGGGCAGGTCGGTGGTGGTCAGCCGCTCGCCGTCCCAGCTGAACATGCGGATCCGCGTCAGCTCGGCGAGCACCAGGTGGAAGGGGTCGTAGCGGGTCAGGTCGGAGCCGGGGGGCGTGCCCGTGGACGCGGCCCGCAGCGGCAGGTGGCCGCGCGAGAGCCGGTCCTTCTCCGGTACGGGCCGGCCGTGCCCGTTGAGCAGCGCGGCCGCGCGGCGGGCCGCCGGGTTGACGGCCAGCCAGGTGCCACCGGCCTTGAGGTCACGCCCGCCGAACAGGCCCGGGTGTTCCGGCCAGTGCTCGGCCGGCGCCTCCCACGGTCGATCGGTGAACTCGTCTCTGACGCCCATGAGGGTGAGCGTGCGCCCGGGTCTCACGATCAGCGTGCACATGGGGCAAAGGGTAATAAACGAGCTTCGGCCGCCGAAGGGAGGGGCGGGCCCTTGCGGGCCCGGAGAACGGTTCAGATCGGGGGCCAGGGGATGGCGGGCCAGCCTTCCGAGGGGTACGGGTGCACGCCGGTGTCCAGCAGCCGCCGGACCCGCTGCCAGGTGGCCTCGACCTCCTCCAGGGTCAGCAGGTCACGCAGCCTGCGCCCGAGCGAGCCGGACTCGATGTCGCGCTCCAGCTTGGCCAGCACGGCCACCGCCTCGCGGGCGAGGGGCTTGCCGCGCCACTGCCAGAGCACGGTGCGCAGTTTGTCCTCCACGGAGAAGCAGACCCCGTGGTCGACCCCGTAGACGTGCCCGGTGGGCAGCGGCAGCAGGTGGCCGCCCTTGCGGTCGGCGTTGTTGACCACCGCGTCGAACACCGCCATCCGGCGCACCAGCGGGTTTCGGCTCTTGACCAGCCGCTGGAGGTCGATCTCGCGCTCGGTGTCGATCCACAGCTGGACCATGCCGGGCCCGAAGGGGCCCTCGCGGTAGACCGTGGGCGGCACGATGTTCCAGCCGGTCGCCTGCGACACCTCGAACGCGGCCACCTCGCGGGCGGCCAGCGTGCCGTCGGGGAAGTCCCACAGCGGGCGCTCGCCGCGTACCGGCTTGTAGACGCAGGCGACCGAGCGGGAGCCCAGCTTGACCGAGCAGTAGAGCGTCATGTTGGTGGCCTCGACGAGGCGGCCGGCCACCTCCAGCCGCCCGTCGCGCAGCAGCGCGATGGCCTCATCCCCCTGCATGGACGGCTGCCGGGACGGCTTGATGGCCGGTTCGCTCTCCGGAGCGGTCATGAAGCCGCCTCACCCCCGCGATATCCGTTGAGGCGCACGCAGACGTGCCCGGCGGCGTCGAGTGGCTGCCCGCACAGCGGACAGGGTGGTCGGCCCGCGGCGACGATCCGGAGGGCCCGCTGGGTGAAGGCTCGGGCGGCTCCCGCGCTGATGCGCACGCGCAGCACCGCGGGGTCGATGGCCTCGACGTCTTCCTCGTCGACGACCTCCTGCGCCTCGATCACCACTTGCGACTTCTCCGCGTCCCAGGCCAGCGCCATGGTGCCCACGCGGAAGTCCTCCGCGAGGGGCACGTCGAGCGGCGCTTCGTCGGCCATGTCGGCGGGGGCCAGCGCGGGGACGTGCGCGGTGCCCCCGCTCAGGCGCAGCACCTCGTCCAGCAGCTCGTCGAGCCTGCCCGCGAGGGCGGCGACCTGCAACTTCTCCAGCGCCACCGTGGTCAGTCTGCCCTCGGCCCTGGCCTGCAGAAAAAAGGCGCGCGCGCCCGGCTGCCCCAGGGCACCGGCGACGAACCTCTCTGGTGGGTCGTAGTCGAAGACCGGCATACGCTGACCTTACGTGGTTCCGGGTCCGCCGCCGACGGCGGCATCGCTCCCGGTGATGTTTTCTCCCCCGTCTTTCTCCTCCGAATCCTCGGGGAGCCGCAATTCCCCCATATCGTTGAGCCTGAGAACAAAGGGACGCAGGGGGGCATAGCGAATGATGGTGAGGGCCGCCGGATCGGCTGTTATCCGCTGAAAGTGATCGAGATGAAGGCCCAGAGCGTCCGCGACGATCGACTTGATCACGTCGCCGTGGCTGCAAACCAGGTAGACAGCCTTCTCCCCCAGGCGTTGATTCCACTCCCGGACCGCCGAGACGGCCCGGTGTTGCATTCCGGCCAGGGACTCCCCTTCCGGAAATGTCACCGCACTGGGATGCGCCTGCACCACCCGCCACAGCGGCTCCTCGGCGAGCTCCTTCAGCGGGCGCCCGGTCCAGTCGCCGTAGCCGCACTCGATGAACCGGTCGTCGATCAGCACGTCCGTCTCGCGCCCCGCGGCGACCGCCTGGGCCGTTTCGCGGCAGCGTTCGAGCGGGCTGGAGACGACGGCGTCCAGCCTGACGCCCGCGACGCGGGCGGCCAGCGCCGCGGCCTGCGCCCGGCCGGCCTCGCTCAGGTGCACCCCCGGCGTACGTCCGGCCAGCACCGGGCCGGTGAGGTCCGTCAGCCCATGGCGGGCCAAAAGCAGCGTGGTCACCCGGCAAGTGTCCCAGGCGTGGATCACAACTTTTCACCACGGGCCGCCACCGCCGCGTCAACCGCGAACAACAGTGGTGCGGCAGCCCGATGAGCAGGTTCCTTGTTGGTAACCTGGCGGGATCATGGAGCAGCGCTATGTCGGCCACAGCGGCCTGTCGGTGTCCCGGCTGGGGCTCGGCACGATGACCTGGGGGCGTGACACCGACGCCGATGACGCGGCCGCCCAGCTCCGGACATTCCTGGACGCCGGCGGCAATCTCGTCGACACGGCCGACGTCTACACCGGCGGCGACTCCGAGCGGCTGCTGGGCAGGATGCTGCGCGACTCCGTGCCGCGGTCGGAGCTGGTGATCTCCACCAAGGCCGTGGTGACGCCGACCGGCCGCCGGCCGCGCGACGCCTCCAGGCGCCACCTGATCGCCGCGGTCGACGACTCGCTCAACCGGCTCGGGCTCGACTACGTCGACCTGTGGCAGCTGCACACGTACGACGCCGAGGTGCCTCTGGAGGAGACCCTGGCCGCGCTCGACGCGATCGTCTCCTCCGGGCGCGCCGTCTACGCGGGCGTGTGCGACTACGCCGGCTGGCAGCTGGCCGCCGCGGCGGTCACCCAGCAGATGATCCCCGGCCGCATCCCGATCACCTCGGCCCAGGTCGAATACTCGCTGCTGGCCCGCGAGGCCGAGCGCGAGCTGCTGCCCGCCGCCGCCCATCTGGGCGTGGGCGTGCTGGCCTGGTCGCCGCTGGGCCGCGGGGTGCTGACCGGGAAATACCGCACCGGCATCCCGGCCGACTCCCGGGCCGCCACCCCGCACTTCGCCGACTTCGTCCGGCCGTATCTGGATGAGCGCAGCCGCAGCGTGGTCGAGTCGGTCATGACCGCCGCCGACGGGCTCGGCGTCTCACCGCTGGCGGTCGCCCTGTCCTGGGTACGCGATCAGCCGGGGATCGCCTCGGCCATCGTCGGAGCCCGTACGCACGCGCAGCTCACCGGGGCCCTGACGGCCGAGGACGTGGTGCTGCCCATAGAGATCCGAGATGCCCTCGATGACGTGTCGTCACCCGACTGACCCCTCGCCCCAGGAACGAGAGGCCCCCTCGCGTATCACTACTCGATACCGAATCGCAACTTTACCTGCCAAACGCCTGCGTCTCAGGTCCGATGTCCATAAAGATTTCCCTCGGAAGCGACGCAGGAGGGGACGGATGGGGAGCAGGGCCGCGATCTCGGCTGGAGTTCTCGCGGTGGCGCTGGCGGCCGTCCCAGGGGCCGCGACAGCCGCGTCGGCCGACGCGCAGGACTGCACGCGCGACGGGGGCCTGCTCTCCGGGGTGACCAACACGCTGTGCGACGTGGTGAACACGCTCACCGGCACGGTCGACACCCTGACCGGCGGGACGACCGAGAAGGTGACCGACGGCGTGAACGACACGACCAACGAGGTGCTCGGCCGGGTCGGCGAGGTGGCGCCGACCACCAAGGCCACGCCCGACGCCAACTCCTCGCCGTCGCCCTCCACCTCCGCGAAGGGGCAGGACGACCCCCAGGACAGCGCCTGCCTGCCGGGGATCGCCTGCGAAGGCGAGGCCACGCAGAAGCTCTCCCCCTCGCCCGCCCCCTCTCCCTCGCGCACGTCGCGGCCCCGCGAATGGGGCGTGGAGTCCCTGCCCAGCACGCGGCCCACGGCGCCGGACCAGCGCCCGCAGACCGTGGACCCGGGACGGCCGGTGGTCGAGAAGAAGACGGTCGACACGGACGAGCCGCGGGTGGACCTGCTGTGGCCCAACCCGTTCGCCCATGAGCTGACCCTGCCGATGCAGGACAAGCGGGTGGTACGCCCCAGCCCGCCCGCCTCGGACGTGCTGGGGACGGCGCTGACGATCGCGCTGCTGGGGTCGGCGGTGCTGGCCACGCGGATCGTCCAGCAGCGGCGGCAGCGCACGGATCCGGTGGAGTCGATCCCCTTCGAGCCGGCGCGCGCCGGCAGCGGCAACGGCCGCCACCGCGTGGCCTGACGGACCGCGAACTCAGAAGCGGGGCCCCGCGATCCGCGAGACCCCGCCGGTGACGCCGGTAACCCTCTGATCAGGCGCCGACGGCGTGGACGCCGCCGTCCACGTGGACGATTTCGCCGGTCGTCGCGGGGAACCACTCCGACAGGAGCGCCACGCAGGCCTTGGCCGCCGGAATCGTGTCCGACAGGTCCCAGCCCAGTGGGGCCTTCTCCGGCCAGCTGTCCTCGAACTCCTTGAAGCCCGGGATCGACTTGGCCGCCATCGTACGCAGCGGCCCCGCCGCGACCAGGTTGACGCGGATGTTGTGCTTGCCCAGGTCGCGGGCGAGATAGCGGCTGCACGACTCCAGGCCCGCCTTGGCCACGCCCATCCAGTCGTAGACGGGCCACGCCTTCGTGGCGTCGAAGTCGAGGCCGACGACCGCCCCGCCCTCCTTCATCAGGGGCAGGCAGGCGACCGCGAGGGACTTGAAGGAGTAGGTGGACACGTGCAGGGCCGTGGAGACGTCCTCCCACGAGGTGTTGAGGAAGTTGCCCCCCAACGCCGTCTGCGGGGCGAAGCCGATCGAGTGGACCACGCCGTCGAGGCCGTCCACGTGCTCGCCCACCCGGGCCGCGAGCGTGTCGAGGTGCTCGTTGTTCTGGACGTCGAGCTCCAGCACCGGCGCCGGCTCGGGCAGCCGCTTGGCGATGCGCTCCACCAGGCTCAGCCGGCCGAACCCGGTGAGCACCACCGTGGCGCCCTCCTCCTGGGCCAGCTTGGCCACCGAGAACGCGATCGAGGCGTCGGTGAGCACGCCCGTCACGAGGATCCGCTTGCCTTCGAGAATTCCCACGTCAGTGCCCCATTCCGAGTCCGCCGTCGACCGGGATCACGGCCCCGGTGATGTAAGAGGCGTCGTCGCCGGCCAGGAAGCGTACGACGCGTGCCACCTCCTCGGGCGCCGCCTGACGGCCGAGGGGGATGTTGGAGACGATCGCCTCCTGGTCGAGGTCGGCCGTCATGTCGGTGGCCACGAAGCCGGGCGAGACCACGTTGACCGTGATGTTGCGCGAGCCATACTCGCGGGCCAGGGAGCGGGCGAAGCCGACCAGCCCGGCCTTGGAGGCGGCGTAGTTGGCCTGGCCGGCCTGGCCGGACAGGCCGACCACGGAGGAGATGAGGATGATCCGGCCGCGCTTGAGCTTCATCATCGGGCGGATGGCCCGCTTGGCCACGCGGTAGGCGCCCGTCAGGTTGGCGTCGATGACGTCGGTGAAGGTGTCTTCCTTCATCATCGCCAGCAGCGTGTCCTTGGTGATGCCGGCGTTGGAGACGAGGACCTCGACCGGGCCCTGCTCCGCCTCGACCTTGTCGAACGCGGCCTCGACGTCGGCCATGCTGGTGACGTCGCAGCGCACGCCGAACAGGCCCTCGGGCGGCTCCCCTGATCGGTAGGTGACCGCGACGGCGTCGCCGGCCGCGGCGAGTTCACGGGCGATCGCGAGGCCTATGCCGCGATTGCCCCCGGTGACGAGTACAGAGCGTGCCATGGCACCAGACGCTATCTCCTACCGGCGGGTATGCGGTTGTCCGGGTGGCACAAGATCACAGGGTTAGGATCGTGGACATGCGCCAGATCGATCCCGACTTCCTGGAGCTGCCGTTGCGGCAGCTGGCGGACGCCGCCTTGCAACGCGCCCGCGAGCTCGGCGCCGAGCACGCCGACTTCCGGCTCGAACGCGTCAGAGCCGAGACGCTCAGCCTCTACGACGCCCGGCTCGAAGGGGCCATGGACGCCGACGACCTCGGCTACGCCGTGCGTGTCGTCAAGGGCGACACGTGGGGGTTCGCGGCGGGCGTCCAGCTTACGCCGCAGGCCGCCGCGGCCGTGGCCGAGCAGGCGGTGCGGGTGGCGGAGGTGAGCGCCCCGATCAACCGCGAGCCCATCGAGCTGGCGCCCGAGCCGGTGCACGCCGAGGCCGTGTGGGTGTCGGCGTACGACGTCGACCCGTTCGAGGTGTCCTCGGCCGACAAGGTGAGCCTGCTGGCCGACTGGTCGGCCGGCCTGCTGAAGGGCGCCGACCACGTGTCGGCGCGGCTGCTGCAGGTCAAGGAGCAGAAGTTCTACGCCGACACGGCCGGCACCGTCACCACGCAGCAGCGGGTGCGGGTGCATCCCAAGCTCAACGCGATGAAGGCGCACGAGGGCGGCTTCGACGACATGTCGACGCTCGCGCCGCCGGTCGGGCGCGGGTACGAATACCTGACGGGCACGGGCTGGGACTGGCAGGGCGAGCTGGCCAGGCTGCCCGAGCTGCTGGCGGAGAAGCTGGCGGCGCCCTCGGTCGAGGCGGGCGACTACGACCTGGTCATCGACCCGTCCAATCTGTGGCTGACGATCCACGAGTCGATCGGCCACGCGACCGAGCTGGACCGGGCGCTCGGCTACGAGGCGGCGTACGCGGGCACCAGCTTCGCCACGTTCGACCAGCTGGGCGAGCTGGTCTACGGCTCGCCGCCGATGAACGTGACCGGCGACCGCACGGTCACGCACGGCCTGTCCACGATCGGCTACGACGACGAGGGCGTGCAGGGGCAGAGCTTCGACATCGTCAAGGACGGCATCCTGGTCGGCTACCAGCTCGACCGGCGGATGGCCCTGATGAAGGGGCTCGGGCGGTCCAACGGGTGCGCCTTCGCCGACTCGCCGGGGCACATGCCGATCCAGCGCATGGCGAACGTGTCGCTGGCCCCCGCGCCGGACGGGCCCTCCACCGACGAGCTGATCTCGGGCGTGGAGCGGGGCATCTACATCGTCGGCGACAAGAGCTGGTCGATCGACATGCAGCGCTACAACTTCCAGTTCACCGGGCAGCGGGCGTACAAGATCTCCCACGGGAAGCTGGCCGGGCAGGTCAGGGACTTCGCCTACCAGGCGACCACGACGGACTTCTGGCAGTCGATGGAGGCCGTGGGAGGGCCGGGGACGTACGTGCTCGGAGGCGCTTTCAACTGCGGCAAGGGTCAGCCGGGCCAGGTCGCGCCGGTCAGCCACGGCTGCCCGTCGGCGCTGTTCAAGGGCGTGCGGATCCTCAACACCGTTCAGGAGGGTGGCAAGGCGTGAACGAGCGTAGCGAGCGAACCCATAAGCACGGATTCTCGGAGAGCCGGTCCGGCTTGCCGCTCCAGACCTCTCCGCAGGAGATGGTCGAGAAGGCCCTGGAGCTCTCGGCGAACGACGACTGCGTGGTGCTGGTGGACGAGGAGTCCACGGCCAACCTGCGGTTCGCGGGCAACACGCTCACGACCAACGGCGTCGCCCGCTCCGCCCGGCTGACCGTGATCTCGATCGCGGGGCGGGGCGTCGGGGTCGTGTCGCGGGCCGCCGTACGCGATGAGCAGCTCGAGGCCGTGGTGGCGGCGGCCGACGCGGCCGCTCGGGAGGCCCAGCCCGCCGAGGACGCCCGCGCCCTCGTCGAGGGCGTGCCGGAGTCGCCGCACTGGGGCTCGGCCGTCGAGCCGACCGACATCGGGGTGTTCGAGGCGTTCGCGCCCGCGCTCGGCGAGGCGTTCGCGGCGGCGGAGGCGGGCGGCAGGAGGCTGTACGGGTTCGCCGAACACTCGCTGACGTCGACGTTCCTCGGCACGTCCAAGGGTCTGCGGCTGCGGCACGACCAGCCGACCGGGCGCCTGGAGCTCAACGCCAAGTCGGCCGACCTGAAGCGGTCGGCGTGGACGGGCGTGTCCACCGAGGACTTCGCCGACGTCGACGTCGCGGCGCTCGACTCCTCGCTGGCGCAGCGGCTGGAGTGGGCCAAGACCCGAGTCGACCTGCCGGCCGGGCGCTACGAGACGCTGCTGCCGCCCAGCGCGGTGGCCGACCTGATGATCTACCTGTTCTGGTCGGCGGGGGCCAGGGACGCGCTCGACGGGCGTTCGGTGTTCTCCAAGCCAGGCGGGGGCACGCGGGTGGGCGAGCGGCTGGCCACGCTGCCCGTCACGCTGTCGAGCGACCCGTCGGCGCCGGGCATCATGTGCTCGCCGTTCGTCACGGCGCACGCCTCCAGCCGGGAAAGCTCGGTTTTCGACAACGGGTTGCAGCTGGGGCCGACCGACTGGATCAGGGACGGGCGCCTGGAGGCGCTGCTGCAGACCCGCTACTCGGCGGAGCTGAGCGGCCTGCCGGTGACGCCCGGGATCAGCAACCTGATCATGTCGGGCCCCGAGGGCGGCCGGTCCCTGGAGGAGATGATCGCCTCCACGGAGCACGGGCTCCTCGTCACCTGCCTGTGGTACATCCGCGAGGTCGACCCGCAGACGCTGCTGGTGACCGGGTTGACCCGGGACGGGGTCTACCTGGTCGAGCACGGGGAGGTCGTGGGCGAGGTGAACAACTTCCGCTTCAACGAGAGCCCGGTGGACCTGCTCGGGCGGTTGACGGAGGTGGGGGCGGGCGAGCGCACGCTGCCCCGGGAGTGGAACGACTACTTCCAGCGCACGATCATGCCGGCGGTGCGGGTGCCGGACTTCAACATGTCCACGGTCAGCCAGGCCAGCTGACCTTCGCGAGGGCCGCGTCCGGGTGGGCGCGGCCCCTCGCCCTCGATCTCAGGGGGTCCTCCGGCCTCCACGCGCGTTCCCGGCCCGAAGAAGGCGGCCCTGGAGGAATCCCGGCCCGAAGCGGGCGGCGTTTCCGTCGGAGGAAGGTCAGCGGGGGCCCAGGAGGGCGCCCAGGGCGTGGCTGAGGGCCTCGCCGAGGGTCTTGGCGCACGCCTCGTAGCCTTCGGGCGGCCCGCCGTACGGGTCGTACACCTCCGGAGCCCGCCGGACGTCGCGCCGCTCGGCGGCCGACTCGACGATCGCCCGCGCCCGCTCGGCCGTGTCCGACCGGTAGCGGCGGTGCCCCGCCCCCGCCGCCAGCTCCGCGAACTCCGGCAACGTGAACGTCTTGCGCTCCACCTGGGGATCGATGCCGACGGCCACGGCCCGGTGCCCGGCCTCCATCGTCAGCAGCAGATCGGCCGACCTGACCAGATCGAGGTCCAGCATCCGGGCACGGTGCGCCCGGCCGTCGAGGCCCAGCCGGTCGAGGGTCGTGATCGCGTGGGGCGCCATCGGCTGCCCGACCAGCGCGCGAACCCCCGCGCTCCCCGTCGCCACGGGCAGCTGCGCGGAGTTGAGCATCGCCTCGGCGATCACCTGCGCCATGGCGGAACGGCAGATGTTCGCCGTGCACACCAGCAGGATCCGGAACTCAACACTCACACCGGCCAATCTAACCTCTCCCCTCCGGGGAGGAGCGGCGGGACGGCTCCATTCCGGCGTACGGCACCGGAGCGCCCGCCTCTTGGCCCACGCTGATCCTTCGGCCGTCCCACGGCTCCCGGGGACCCGCACGCCCTCTGCGACCGTCAGAGGGCCGTACACAGCCCCAGGGGGTGCTCCTCGTGCGGACGACGGGTCCGCCGCCCACGGCGACCCGCCGTCCGGCCTCGAGGCGTCCTTCGGTTCAGGCGTCCTCGAGGCGGAAGCCCACCTTCATGCCGACCTGGAAGTGCGCGACCTCTCCCGCGTCGAGATACCCGCGGATCTCCGTCACCTCGAACCAGTCGAGGTGACGGAGCGTCTGCGAGGCCCGCCTGATGCCGTTGCGGATGGCCTCGTCGACGCTCTCCCCCGACGTTCCGACGATCTCGGTCACCCGGTACGTTCGATCCGTCATCTCCACATCCTCCTTACTCGAAGGCCATGATCGCATGACCCCTATTCCCGCACCGGGGCCCGGTCGCGCCCGGCCTGTCCCGGGTCTACGGTGGAAGACATGAAGGGGTGGCGCAGGAAACCGGCCGTCCACCAGGTCACGGACGCCAAGCCGTCGCTGACGGACGACATCCGCAAGCGCGAGATCGGCTACCTCATCAAGATGGGCATCCGGACGATCTGCCTGATCCTGGCGGTCGTGGTGCCGGTGCCGTGGCCGTACCGGCTGCTCTTCATCGCGGCCGCTGTCTTTTTGCCATACATAGCCGTAATCGGGGCCAATGAGAGAGGGAAGGCTGCCCCTCCGCCTACCTTTGAGACCCCTGAAGCTAACCAAACCGAGATACCGCTGCATCGACGCGAGATCGGGTCGTGACTAAGTCTTGACGCATCCCACGGGTTGTAGGTGTACGCTTTAGCCAAGCGCTCCGGTCCCCCGTCGGAGTGCTGGTGCCGGCGTTCCGGGCCCCCGTCGGAACGCCGATGACGCGACGCCGGGTGGTTTGCCCCCGTAACCACCCGGCGTCGCCCCTTTTCCGGGTGAAGTTATCGATCAGCTTGACGACGCCGAGCCGCTTGACGACGCCGACCTCAGTCCGATAGGGCCGCTTTCCCGAAACCGTTTGCACTCCCTCCCGCCTCGTTATTCACAGGAAATCTTCGGGCGGGAGGTCGGCTTGACTTCAAGAGTTCGTTCGAGTGTCAGTCGTCTGTCAGCGTCTCGGTGGTGGCCTGTCCCCAGTTCTTCGCCAATGTGATCAGTTTCGCCGCCGAGTCGTCGGAGGCGGTCCCGGCTCCCTGGGCGAGGCCGAGCAGGTACGCCGTCAGCGGCGCGGCCGGTCTGGCCACGCCGTGCGCGACCTCCTTGGTGAGGTCGAGAATCAGGTCGCGGTCCACGGTGGCCGGGTCGATGCCCAGTTCCTTGCAGGCCAGTGCGGTCCACTCGTTGAGCACGTTCATGCGAGCCTCCTCCAGGTCGTCCTTTGTGTCACAGTCGAACCACGGTCTACCCGGCAGCGCCAGCCGTACGGCTGTCAGGGGGCCGAGCAGTCCTTTGAGCGAGCGGCCCGGGTAGGCGGCGAGGGCCCGCTTGAGCCGCGCCGTCGGCCACACCCCGGCCAGCCACTGCTCCCGCCCGCCGTCGTCCACCATCACCACCCCGCCGACCGCCTCCACCCACTCCTCGGGCGTCCGCTCCCGGGCGTCTCCGGACGGCGGTGCGGCCTCCCACGACGTCGCCCCTGCGGCGCTCCGGGACATCGGCCCCGCGGCGTTGTCGGGTATTCGGGGGGTTGGTCTTCCGGGGGTGGGGGGTTGGGTGGTGGCGGCGTTCAGGAGGGCCGTGACGTGAGAGGCGGTCATGAACGGCAGGTCGCCGGCGAGGAGCACCACCCACGGGGCCGAGACCTCGTTCAGTCCCGCCGCCAGGGCCGGGACGGGGCCGCTCCTCGGCGGGTCCTCGCGGGCGAACGCCACCCCGGGGATCGGGCGCTCCGGGCCGACGACGATCGTCGTACGGGCGCCCGCCACGGCCGCCACCACGTGTTCGACCAGGGATCTGCCGCCCACCGTGAGGCCGGGTTTGTCCGCCCCGCCGAGCCGTCGCGCCTCTCCCCCGGCCAGGATGACCGCGTCGAAGGCCGCCCCGCCCGGGTGCTCGGCCGTGGGCGCCACGTCGTCAGCCGCCGATGGCGGACATGGGCCGGGCCGGCTGGAGGAAGGACGGGTCGTCGATGCCGTGGCCGGCGCGCTTGCGTGCCACGGCGGCGATCCAGCGTTGGGCCAGCTCCTCGTCGGAGGCGCCCGCGCGCATGCGCGTCTTCAGGTCGGACTCCTCCGTCGCGAAGAGGCAGTTGCGTACCTGGCCGTCGGCGGTGAGCCGGACCCGATCGCAGGACCCGCAGAACGGGCGCGTCACCGACCCGATCACCCCGACCCGGGCGGGACCCCCGTCCACGAGGAACCGCTCGGCCGGTGCGCTGCCGCGCTCCTCCAGGTCGTCCGCGGTCAGGTCGAACGCGCCCGACAGCCGTTCGAGGATCTCGTCGGCGGTGACCATGCCCTCGCGGGTCCAGCCGTGCTGGGCGTCGAGGGGCATCTGTTCGATGAAGCGCAGCTCGTAGCCCTGGTCGAGGCACCACCGCAGCAGCGCAGCGGCCTCGTGGTCGTTGACGCCGCGCATGAGCACCGCGTTGACCTTGACGGGACGCAGGCCCGCCTCGTCGGCGGCGGCCAGGCCGGTGATGACGTCGGCGTGCCTGTCACGGTGGGCGAGCCGCTTGAACGTGTCGGGGTCGAGCGTGTCGAGCGAGACGTTGACCCGGTCGAGCCCGGCGTCGGCCAGCGATCCGGCCAGCCGGGCCAGCCCGATGCCGTTGGTGGTCAGCGAGACCTGCGGCCTGGGGGTCAGGGCGGTGGTACGGGCGACGATGTCGACCAGCTCGCGCCTGATGAGGGGTTCGCCGCCGGTGTAGCGGACTTCGGTGATGCCCAGGCGTTCCACGCCTATCGTCACGAGGCGGACGATCTCGTCGGCGGTCAGGAGCTGCGCGTTGGGGAGCCAGTCGAGACCTTCGGGGGGCATGCAGTACGTGCAGCGCAGGTTGCACTTGTCCGTGAGGGACACCCGCAGATCCGTCGCCACCCGTCCGAACGAGTCTCGCAACATGGGGCGTCACCTCCTGTTCGTTCGCCAGAGGGCCAGACTACGACGCCCGTCGGGCACCGCTCAAAATCACCCTCTTCACGGCACGACAACGCTTTCTTCCCTAGATCGATTCCGAACGACCAGGCCAGAGCCATGAGAAATGCCCCAGGGTGTTCATCCTGCCGCCTCGTACCAGGCCTCGCGGGCGTGCATGAGTTCGGCCAGGTGTTTTCTCGACCACTCACAGCCCGCGTTCATGGGTTCGAGGAGGCTGCGGCCGAGGTCGGTCAGCTCGTACTCGACGCGCGGCGGGATCTCGTCGTACGGGGTGCGGGTGAGGAGGCCGTCGCGCTCCATGGCGCGCAGGGATTCGGTGAGGACCTTCGGGGTGATGCCGCGCAGCGGGGCCTGGAGTTCCGTGAAGCGCCGCGGGCCTGACTCCAGGCAGCGGATGATCTTCGCGGTCCACTTGTCGCCGATGCGGATCGGCGCGACCACCGGAGGGCAACCCGTGAACATGTCCGGATCAAGAGGCTCGGCCATCCCGACATCGTAGGTAACTATCGTTGCGGAAAGCGATATCTCGCCCTTTACCGTCTCCACGAGCGGCCGGGAGGGACCGGCCCCGGGAGAAGGGGTGTGGTGAGGGTGAGCAGGATCGTGGTGTTCGGCGCCGGTGGGCGGGCCGGGGCGCGGGTGGTCTCGGAAGCGGTCGGGCGGGGGCACGAGGTGACGGCCGTCGTCCGGGATCCCGGGAAGTACGCGGCCGGCGCCGTTCCGCCGGAGGCCGGGGCGGGGGTGCGGGTGGTGGCCGGGGACGTCACCGACCTCGCCGGCGTGGCGGAGATCGCGGCGGGGCACGACGCGGCCGTTCAGGCGGCGGCCCGGCTGGACGTGTCGTCGGAGGAGTTCTACACGGCGGCGGCGCGGGCGCTGGCCGGCGGGCTGGGGCGGGCCGGGGTGTCCCGGCTGGTGGCGGTCGGGATCGGGAGCCTGCTGGAGGTCTCCCCCGGGGTTCGGCTCGTGGACACACCGGACTTCCCGGCCGAGGCGCGGGCGTTCTCGCTGGGGCACGCGGCGGAGCTGGAGGTGTTCGAGGGGTCGGGGCTCGACTGGGTGGTGCTCGCCCCGCCGCCCGTGTTCCTCGACGAGGTGGCGGCGCGGACCGGGCGTTATCGGATCGGGGGCGGGCGGGTGCCGGCGCTGGAGCCCGCGTTCTCGTTCGCCGATCTGGCGGTGGCGGTGGTGGACGAGGTCGAACGGCCCCGGCACCATCGCGTCCAGGTCGCCGTCTCGTACTAGGCGCCGCCGCTTCTTTGACGTGCCGGGAGAAAGGGCGGAAATGGGAAACGCCCGGCCGGATGGGCCGGGCGTTTCGGGGTAAATCAGCGGCGGCCGACGACCTTGACCCAGTCCTTGCCCTCCGCGGGGGAGAGCCAGCGGGAGCCCTCGAAGACCGCGCGCCACGTGCCCGACGTACGGGCGGGCACCCGCGTCGAGAAGTAGCCCTTGCTGCTGGTCTTGATGGTGTCCACGTACTCCCAGCGGCCGCTGCCGTCAGGCTGGAAGAGGATCACGATCCGCTTCCAGCCCAGGCGGTGCCAGCGCTCCGAGTCCTTGCAGTAGTCGGCGTGGTGCACCGAGACGAAGCCGTTGATGTAGTCATCGTCGCACTGCACCGAGAGCTTGCCCTCGAGAGTGATGGGGCGACCCCGCCACGCGGGCTCGGGGTTCGCGTCGAACTGCAGACTCGTGTAGCCCTCGACATCCGGGTCCAGGCCCGGGTCCGCGAGCGCGGGCGAAGCGGCGGTGGCCACCATCGTCGCGCCCAGGGCGGCAGCCGCCAGGCCGGCGGCTAGACGTCGCATCTTCAAAATGGAGTTCCTTCCCCGTCTCAAACGCGGCCCCTAGTCGGGGCACGTCAACGCCAATGACGCGTAAGAGTAAGGAAAAGTTGCGGTAAAGTTGATCACAATTCCGCAACAGCGGTTTAAGGCCGCGCTAGAAACAACATTTCTTATTGCGTAATTTGTCGGGACTTGGAGGCGTCTGAGGCGTAGTGTCCTGTTCCGGGATAGCGGACGCGCCAGAGGCCCCCTGAGCGGCCCGTGACCGTCGCCTCGAAGGTCCCGGAGGCGTCCGTCGTGGTCTGCCCTATCTGCTCCCAGGCCGTGGACTCGTCGCCCCGCCACAGGATCTCCAGCTGCTGCCTGGCGAACGGGCCGTAGTCGGTGTAGCCGCGCGGGTCCACCCGCCTGAGCGAGCCGCGCAGGCGTACGAGGTCGGAGCCCTCGAGTTTGTCGGCCCGCACCGACGTGAGCTTCGTGTCCCGCCTGAACTGGAACGACGCGTACTCGGTGACCGCCCGGCCGCCCGCTCCCCTGGCGGTGACGCTGATCGTCCAGATGCCGGTCGGGTAGAAGCGGTTCAGCTGCTTGTCGGGCAGGAAGCGCCAGGTCTCCCAGCCGTTGGCCATGCGGGCCGGCGCGACGGATCCCGGTCCCGTGCTGCGCCAGACCGGCCGTGGCTGGGTCTCTCCTCCCGACGCTTCGGCCGCCTGCGGCAGCACTGCCGCTTCCTTGGGGCCCACGGGTGCCGGGTTCATCGGTCGTCCGGCGGGTGGCGCGTCGAGGTAGGGGGCCTGGGCGTGTGCCTGGGCGGGAGCCTGGGCCGGTCCGGGTGCCAGAACGGGATCGGGTGCCTGGACGGGTGCGGGCGCCGGGGCCGGGACCACTGGCTGGGCTCCCGGTCGAGGTTGTGCCCCCGGTCGGGGATGAGCCCCCGGTCGAGGCTGGACCCCCGGCCGGGGATGAGCCCGCGGTCGAGGCTGGTTCGCGGGTGCGGGCTGGCCGACTGGGGCCGGGCCCGGGACGGGAGCGGTGCCCACCGAGCCGGTGTCGGGGGCGGGCGCCGGGGCCGGCGCCGGAGCTGGGATCGGGGCTGGGACTGGGACTGGGATCGGTAGCTTGTCGGTCAGTACGGGGCCGGGCGGCGCGCCAGGTTCGACTTTGACGGTGACGCCGTCCTTGCTTCGCACGCCTTTGGCGACGACGTCGATCACCAGGCGCACGGAGTCCTTCGGCCCCACTACGGGCTCGGCGGGACGTACGGTGATCGCGCGGATGGCGGGCTCGATCGCGGCCGGGGGGGCGGGCACGGTGAGCGGCCCGGCCGCGAGCGAGACGAGAAGAAGGCTTCTGGTCATGATCGAGACGGTAGGAACCGCCCGGTAATGGCCAGGACCTCGACACACGCCACGAATGGCAAAACCGGGAGCGACCTACGCGTCAGCGCGAGCCGCCGTAGAGGCCTTCGATGACGTCCGCGTACTTGGCGTGGATGATCCGTCTCTTGAGTTTCAGGCTCGGGGTGAGCTCCTCGGTCTCCGCCGTCCACTCGGTGCCCAGCAGAGCCCACCGCTTGACCTGCTGCACCCTGGCCAGCTTGGCGTTCGCGGCCTCGACGGCCGTCTCGACCTCCTTGACCACCTCCGGATGCTCGGCCAGCTCCGCCAGCGAGGCGAACGCGATGCCGCGCGCCTGCGCCCAGCCCGGCGCCACCTCCCCGTCGAGCGTCAGCAGGGCCACCGGGTGCGCCCGGTTGTCGCCGTACGCGAGGGCCTGGCCGATGAGGGCGTGCTCCTTGAGATGGTTCTCGATCTCGGCCGGGGAGATGTTCTCGCCGCCCGCCGTGATGATCAGCTCCTTCTTCCTGTCGACCACCCGGTAGAAGCCGTCCTCGTCGACCGTGCCGATGTCGCCGGTGTGCAGCCAGCCGTCGGCGTCGATGAGCTCGGCCGTGGCCTCGGGCCGGTTGACGTAGCCGCGCGTGTTGAGCGGGCTGCGGGTGAGGATCTCGCCGTCCTCCGCGAGGCGGATCTCGACGCCGGGCTCGGCCCTGCCGACGGTGCCCAGGCGGTAGCAGGCGGGGCTGTTGCCGGTGAACGCGCCGGTCGTCTCCGTCATGCCGTACACGTCGATGACCTTGAGCCCGAGCCCCGCGTAGAAGTGCTGCACCTCGGCGGGCAGCGGCGCGGCGCCGGTGGCGGTCCACTCGGCGCGGTCGAAGCCGATCATGCCGCGGATGATCGACAGCAGGGACGCGTCCGCCTGCTCGTAGGCCGCCTGGATCTCGGGGGTGACCGCGCGCCCGTACTGGCCGGCCTCCACGTACGCGGCGCCCGCGCGCATCGCCGCGCGTACGGCGGCCTGCTGCTCCTCAGGCTGGGTGGCGAGCACGGCGAGCAGGCGGGCCATCATCTTCTCCCACACGCGCGGCACCCCGAAGAACATCATCGGCCTGACCTGCCCCAGCGTCGCCCCCAGGTTGGCCAGGTCGGTGCAGAAGTGCACGTGGGAGACCTTCACCAGGGGCAGGTAAAGGCTGAGGATGCGCTCGGCGATGTGCGCGTACGTGAGGTAGGAGATCTGCGTGCCCCGCACGGGCAGGCTCGTGATGCGGTCGGTGGCGGCGACCTCGTAGAAGGCGTTCGCGTGGGTGAGGGGGACGCCCTTGGGCATGCCGGTGGTGCCCGAGGTGTACAGGACGGTGACCACGTCGTCGGGGGTGACCGCGCTCATGCGGGCCTCGACCTGGGCCGGGTCCGCGGCCAGGCGCGTGCGGCCCAGCTCCAGGAAGTCCTCCCACGACATGAACAGCTCGTCCGCCGGCGCCCCCTCCAGCATGATGATCCTGCGCAGCCCGTCGAGGCGGGACAGGACGGGCTGCCAGCGGGCCAGCTCGGCCGGGCCGCCCAGCACCGCGTACCTGGCGGCCACGTCCCCCGCCACGAACGCGATCTGGTCGGGCGCGAACGTCGAGTACACCGTGCAGCCGACCCCGCCCGCGTGCACGGCGCCCAGGTCGGCGAGCACGTGCTCGCTGCGGTTGACCATCATCACCGCCACCGACTCCCCGGGTTCGAGCCCGAGCGCGGCGAACCCGGCGGCGATCTCCAGGACGAGCTGCCGCGCCTGCGCGTAGGTCAGCGTGCTCCAGCCGTCGCCGTCGGGGTCGGAGTAGGCGGGGGCGTCGGGGTGCTGCTCGGCGGCGTGCCTGAGCTGTTCGCAAACGGTACGGCCGGCGATCTGCCGCTCGATCTCGGCCCGGACTTCGAGGACTTCGGCCATGGCGCGCGCCTCCGGTCAGTGTTCACTTGCGTGAGTGGCCTGCATCGCACCACACCAGGGGGGTAGCGGCAAGAGCTTGAGGAGAGAGATCCCCGTCCTTCACGTAGAGTAATCGCCTGGGCGCACAGAGGGGGCGGCGCATGAGCGGCAGGACGTTCTTCGGGCATCCCTGGGGGCTGGCCACGCTGTTCGGCACCGAGATGTGGGAGCGGTTCAGCTTTTACGGGCTGCGGGCGATCCTCGCCACGTTCCTGGCCGCGTCGCCGGCGCACAGCGGTCTGGGCCTGTCGCAGGAGACGGCCCAGGCGGTCGTCGGCGTCTACGGCGCGCTCATCTACCTGGTGGCGCTGCCCGGCGGGTGGATCGCGGACCGGATCCTGGGGGCGCGCAGGTCGGTGTTGTGCGGCGGGTTCGTCATCATGCTGGGGCACATCAGCATGGCCGTCCCGGTGACGTCGCCGTTCTTCGTGTGGCTGGGCTTGCTGCTGATCATCGTCGGCACCGGCCTGCTCAAGCCGAACATGTCCGTCATGGTCGGACGGCTCTACCCCGAGGCGGACGACGCGCGCAGGGACTCCGGGTTCTCCCTGTTCTACATGAGCATCAACCTGGGCGCGTTCTTCGCGCCCATCGTGGTCGGCCGGCTGGCCACCGGCGACCGGTGGCACCTGGCGTTCGGCGCGGCGGCCGTCGGGATGGCGTTCGGCCTGATCCAGTATGTGTGGGGCGGCCGCCACCTGCGGGGCATCGGCGAGCGGCCGGTCCACGTGGCGCACCGCCGGTTCTGGCCGGTGGCGGGGGCCATCGTGGCGGCGACGGCGATCGCGCTGGGCGCCTGGGCGGCGACCGGCACGCTCACGATCGACCGGCTCACCGTGGCGATCACCGTCGTCATCCTCGTCGTGCCGGTGGCCTATTTCGGGTACATCCTGCTGGGCAGCCACGACCTGACCGAGGACGAGCGGATCCGGATGAAGGCGTACATCTGGCTGTTCGTGGCCGCGTCCGTCTTCTGGATGATCTACGACCTGGCGCCGAGCAAGCTGCTGTTCTTCGCCAGGGACCACACCGACCTGTCGCTGTTCGGCATCCCGATCCAGCCGGCCACGACGCAGTCGTTCAACCCGCTGTTCATCATGATCTTCATCCCGTTCTTCGCGGCGCTGTGGGTGCGGCTGGGGACGCGGGTGAGCACGCCGCAGAAGTTCGGGTTCGCGCTGGTCATGGTGGGGGTGAGCTTCGTGGTCATGGCCGTCGCCGCGGCGCTGGCGGGGCCCGGCAGGGTGTCGGTGTGGTGGCTGGTGCTCGTCTATCTCATCCAGGTGTTCGGGGAGCTGTCGCTGAGCCCGGTCGGGCTGTCGGTGACGACGAAGCTGGCGCCGGAGGCGTTCAAGGGGCAGATGCTCGGGGTCTGGTTCATCGCGTTCTCGGTGGGCGACGCGGTCGGCGGGCAGACGGGGCGGCTCGGCCGGGTGCTGTCCGAGCCGATGTACTACCTGGTCCTGGCGGCGATGGCGGTCGTGGCCGGGCTCGCGCTGTTCATGTTCACGCGGAAGTTGCGGATCATGATGGCCGAGCACCACGAACCGGTCATACGGTAAATATTCCGACGTGTCTGAACTTCTCGACCTGATCGGCATCTTCGTCTTCGCGTTGACGGGCGCGCTCATGGGCGTGCGCAAACGGCTCGACGTGGTCGGGATGGGGGTGCTGGCCGAGATGACCGCCCTGGGCGGCGGCGTCGTACGCGACCTGATCCTCAACGTCCGGCCCGCCGCCTTCCAGAGCCTCGGGTACGTGCTCGTGCCGGTGGCCGCGACGGTGATCGTGTTCTTCTGGCACCCGCACGTGGCGCGGGTGATGCCGGTCATCCTCGTGCTGGACGCGGCGGGGCTCGGGCTGTTCTGCGCGGTGGGGACGGAGAAGGCCCTCGAGTACGGCCTCGCCCCGCTGCACGCGGCGCTGCTGGGGGTGGTGACGGGCATCGGCGGGGGCATGCTGCGCGACCTGCTGGCCGGGGAGATCCCGACGCTGCTGTACGACCGGCAGCTCTACGCGGTGCCCGCGATGCTGGGGTCGGGGGTGATGGCGGCGCTATCGGCCTACGGTTTCCACGGCTGGCCCGCGACGCTGGCGGCGGCGGTGCTGGCGTTCGGGCTGCGGATCCTGGCGATGCGCCGCAAATGGCGCGCCCCGTTGGCCCGGGGCAGCAGCGAGTGAGGCGCGCGAGTCGCGGGAGAGCGGACGCTCACACCATCGCGATGAGCGCGTCCGTCGGGCGGCGGGAGCCGGTGGGGCCGTGGTCGCGGGCGGCGCGGATGCGGGTGACCGCTTCCGTCAGGACCTGAGGCGGCTGGGTGTAGGGCAGGCGGAGGTAGCCCTCCAGGGTGCCCTCCAGGCCGAACCAGGGGCCGGGCGCGAGGCGTACGCCGTGGTGGGCGGCCGCCTCCGCGAGCGGCGTGGCGCCCTGGCCGTTCAGGCGCACCCACAGGGTGCCGCCGCCGCGCGGCACCGTGAACGTCCACTCGGGCAGGTGCTCGCGCAGCCCCGACACCAGCGCGTCGCGTGAGGCGCGCAGCGTGCGGCGGCGCTCGGCGCGCGTCTCCTCCATCAGGTCGAACAGCCGCGCCACCACGAGCTGCTCCAGCACCGGGCTGGCGATGTCCACGGCCGCCCGGAACACGGCCAGCCGGCGCGCCAGCGCGGCGGTGGTGCGGACCCAGCCGATGCGTAGCCCGCCCCACCACAGCTTGGAGGCCGAGCCGACGCTGACCACCCGGCTGTCGGTGTCGAACGCCGCCATCGGCGAGGTGCGGGGCACCTCGTCCAGCGCCAGCTCCGCCCACGTCTCGTCCACCAGCAGCATGGTGTCCGCGCGCCGGGCCCCGCCCACGACGGCGGCGCGGGTGGCGTCGTCCATGAGGGCGCCGGTCGGGTTCTGGAAGTCGGGCATGAGGTACGCCAGCCGCGCCCCCGACTGGCGCATGGCCCCCGTCACCAGGTCGGCCTGCCAGCCCTCGTGCGAGATGCCGACCGGGACGATCCTGGCGCCGCGCTGCCGGGCCACGTCCATGGCGTGCGGATAGGTGGGCGACTCCACGAGCACCGGGTCGCCCGCGCCGACGAGCAGGCCGAGCACGAGCTGGATGGCGTGCTGGGAGCCGGTCGTGACGAGGATCTGCTCGGGCCGGGTGGCCAGGCCCCTGGCGGTGTAATGGGCGGCCACGCGCTCCCTGAGCACCGGCAGGCCGATGGGGTCGTAGCCGTTGCCCATGCCGTACCGGGGCAGCTCCTCCACCGCCTCCAGCATCGCCCGCCGAAGGGCCGACGGGGCGGGCGGGGCGGCGCACTGGAGCTGGACGAGGCCGTCGCCGTCGGTGCTGAGCCACGGGTTGTCGGGCGCGGTGGCCGGGTCCGGCAGGGCGGTCCAGCTGCCGGAGCCCTGCCGGCTCTCCAGGTAGCCGCGCTCGCGCAGCAGGTCGTAGGCCGAGGTCACGGTGGTGCGGCTGACCTTGAGGGTCTCGGCCAGGTGGCGTTCGGCGGGCATGCGGACGCGTACCGGGATCTGGCCGTCCATGATGAGGGCGCGCACGCCGTCGGCGAGCGCGCGGTAGTAGGGCCGCGCGGCCGGGTCGATCTTGATGAGCCGCGCCACCTGGGTCGCCGACAGATGCCTCATAAGGCCACTTTTCGTGATTGGCCCTGTTTTGGCAAGTCGATCGGATGCCAATCTGGGGCCACTATGAGTGAAGCGATCGTCCCCCGGCTCAGTTCCCTTCCCGCGCGTCTCGTCAGGCTGTACGGCGGGCTCGCGCTCTACGGCGCCGGCATCGGCCTCCAGGTCGAGTCCGGGCTGGGGAACGACCCGTGGGACGTGTTCCACCAGGGCCTGGGCATGCACACCGGCCTGTCCATCGGGACCGTCATCATCGCGATCGGCGCCCTGGTGCTGCTGCTGTGGATCCCGCTCAAGCAGAAGCCCGGCCTGGGGACGATCAGCAACGTCGTCGTCCTGGGCCTGTTCGCCGACGGCGCGATCTTCCTGCTGCCCACCCCGTCGCACCTGGCCTTTCAGGGCCTGTACGTGGCGCTCGGCGTCGTCGCCGTCGCCCTGGCCACCGTGCTCTACATCGGCGCCGGGATGGGCCCCGGCCCCCGCGACGGCATCATGACCGGGCTGGTGCGGCTCGGCCTGTCGGTACGGCTGGGCCGCTTCCTCATCGAGGTCACGGTCCTGGCCGCCGGATGGCTGCTCGGCGGCACCGTGGGCGTGGGGACGCTGGTGTTCGCGCTGGCCATCGGGCCGTTGACCCAGCTGTTCACCCGCTGGTTCCCGCTGACGTGATCCCCGTGACCGGGACCGGGCATGACGCGACATGATCGGACCCGGTCACGGGATCACCCCTCACCCGAGTAGCGTCTAGGCATGCGGATCGAGGACTACGCCCTCATCGGGGACATGCAGTCGGCGGCTCTCGTGGGCCGGGACGGTTCGATCGACTGGCTGTGCCTGCCCAGGTTCGACTCGCCGTCCTGTTTCGCGTCACTGCTCGGCAGCGAGCGCAACGGGCACTGGTGGCTCGGCCCGACGGGCCGCAAGCCGGCCACCCGCCGGCGCTACCGCCCCGAGACGCTCATCCTGGAGAGCGAGTGGGACACCCCGACGGGCACCGTCCGCGTGATCGACTTCATGCCTCCCCGCGACCGCAACCCCGACGTCGTGCGCATCGTGGAGGGCGTCTCCGGGAGCGTGGAGATGTCCACGCAGCTGCGGGTGCGCTTCGACTACGGCAGGATCGTGCCGTGGGTGCGCCGCAATAATGGCCACCTGCAGGCCATCGGCGGGCCCGACTCGGTGTGGCTGCACTCCCCCGTGCCGCTGAAGGGCGGCGACTACGCGCACCGGGCCACGTTCACGGTCAAGGAGGGCGAGCGGCTGCCGTTCGTCTTCACCTGGCACCCGTCGCACGAGCCGATGCCGCCGCGGATCGACGCCGAGACCCAGCTGAGCGAGAGCGCGGCCATGTGGGCCGAGTGGGTCGCGCGATGCACGTACGAGGGCCCGTACCGGGAGGCCGTGGTGCGCTCGCTGATCACGCTCAAGGCCCTCACCTACGCCCCCACCGGCGGCATCGTCGCCGCGCCCACGACGTCCATCCCCGAGGACATCGGCGGGGTGCGCAACTGGGACTACCGCTTCTGCTGGCTGCGCGACGCCACGATGACGCTCGACGCGCTGATCAGCTCCGGCTACCTGGAGGAGGCCGCCGACTGGCGCGCGTGGCTGCTGCGGGCCATCGCGGGCCGGCCCCAGGACCTGCAGATCATGTACGGCGTCGCGGGCGAGCGCCGGCTGCCCGAGCTGCGCCTCGACTGGCTCGACGGCTACGAGGACTCCCGGCCCGTCCGCGTCGGCAACGAGGCCGTCAAGCAGCTCCAGCTCGACGTGTACGGCGAGGTGATGAACTGCCTGTTCGTCTCGCGCGCCCGCGGCCTGTCCCCCGACGACCGGGCGTGGACCATCCAGCGCGAGCTCCTCGACTACGTGGAGGAGCACTGGGACGAGCCGGACGAGGGCCTGTGGGAGGTACGCGGGCCCCGCCGGCACTTCGTGCACTCGAAGGTGATGTGCTGGGCGGCGCTGGACCGGGCGGTCCAGTACGTGGAGCGGTTCGGCCGCACCGGGCCGGTGGAAAGGTGGCGCGCGCTGCGGGACGTCATCCACGCCGAGATCTGCTCGAAGGGCTACGACGCCCGGCGCAACACCTTCACGCAGTCGTACGGCTCGTCGGAGCTGGACGCCGCGCTGCTGCTGATCCCCATGGTCGGCTTCCTGCCCGCCGACGACCCCCGGGTGGTGGGGACGGTGTCGGCCATCGAGAAGGAGCTCATGTCGGACGGGTTCGTGCTGCGCTACCCGCTGGCCGAGGACAACGACGTGGACGGCCTGCCCGGAGGGGAGGGGGCCTTCCTGGCCTGCAGCTTCTGGCTGGTCGAGGTGATGGCGATGCAGGGCCGCAAGGAGGAGGCGAAGAACCTGTTCGAGCGGCTGCTGGTGCTGCGCAACGACGTGGGACTGCTGGCCGAGGAGTACGACCCCCGCTACGACCGGCTGGTCGGCAACTTCCCGCAGGCCTTCAGCCACGTCCCCCTGATCCACGCCGCCCGCGCCCTGTCGTAGCCGGCACCCCGGGAGGCGTCGTGGCCGGGGCTCACGGGCCGGTGAGGCGGCGCTCGCCGGCCGTGGTGATCACGAACACCTGCCAGTTGTAGTACGCGTAGTAGTTCCTCGGGTCCCGCTTCATCTGGCGGGCGTGCAGGAGGATGGCGTTCACGTACGCCCGGGAGTGGTTGTACGCGTACAGCGCCCGGCGGTAGTCACGGGGCGCGCCCGAGGCGCGCAGGTAGTTGGCGGCGCCCATGACGGCGTCACGCGGGCTCTGGACGTCGCCGCCCAGGCCGTACGCCTTCCAGGTGCCGGGCATGAACTGCATCGGCCCCTGGGCCCCCACGTGGCTGTCCGACTTCACCCGCCCGAACTTGGTCTCCGCCAGCATCACCGCCGCCAGCACCTCCCACTCCACCCCGAAGCGGCGCTCGGCCTTCTTGAAGTGGGCGAGCAGCTCGGCGGCGGGCGGGGCGGGCTGGACCTTGAACGTGGCCGACGGCTTGACCGGGTGGGCCAGGGAGAGCAACTCGCGGATGGCGGCCGTGTTGTCCTTGGCCTGGGCGGCCAGGCCGGAGGGGAGGCGGGTGAAGGCCCGGGTGGCGAGCTCGGGGTGGCGGGCCGTGTAGCGGTAGACGCGCTGCTGGTGCAGGGCCAGGAGCTCGACGTCCCGGGGCGGCTTGCCGGTCTTCGGCCAGGCGTCGATCGCGGCGTTGAGCGCGGCGGAGGTCCCCTTGAGCGCGGCGGCCAGCCGGGCGGGGTCGCCGGGGATCTTCTGGTCGGGCGCGGGAAGCGCCTGGCTCGCCTGCGGGGTGGACGGGCCCGGCGAGGGCTGCCGGCCGGCCGCCGACGCCGACGCCGACGGGCCCGGGGAGCCGCAGGCCGCCGTGCCGAGGAGCGCGGCGAGCGCCATCGCGGCCAGAGCGCGGGCAGGGCGGCGGTGATGATCGTGGCGTTCCTCCATGGTCGGCCAACCTACCGGGTGCGGCCCGTCCGCCGCGGCATCGGACACGCGCCCGGCGCGGGCGGGCCGGAGCGCCTGCGCGCCCTCAGGACCCTCGCCGGTCGGGGCCGCTGGCGCGCAGGGCCCGGGGCGAAGCGCCCAGCTCGCGCCGGCAGGCCTTGTTGAACGCCTGCAGGTCCGGGATGCCCACCGCCGCCGCTATCGCGGGGATCGCCAGGGTCGACTCGCGCAGCAGGTGCAGCGCGCGGGACAGCCTCCTGCGGCGGATGTACGCGACCACCGTGTGGCCCGTCTGGGCGCGGAACAGCCGGGTGAGGTGGTTGTGCGACACCCCGGCGGCGCGGGCGACGCCGGGGACGGTCAGCGGCGCGGCCAGGTCCGCGTCGATGTACTCCATGGCCGCCGCGACGACGGCGTGGGCGCTGCCGGCGACGGGCAGGTTCGCGACCCGCCACAGGACCGTCCACACCTCGGCCGACGCCCTCGCCCTGGTGTCGGGGACGGCCGCGATGGTCTGCCGCAGCGAGGCGGCGATGAGCGGCGCCTGGTCCCCCGCGTCCCGCATGACGGCCACGACCCGCCGCTCGTCGACGCCGGGCAGCCTGAAGTGCGCGTACAGGTGCTCCGACCTGCCCCGGTAGTGGTAATGGACCTCGGCGCCCGGCGGGATCAGGCTGACGTGGCCGGGCTTGATCGCGTGCACGGTGCCTTCGAGGACCAGCTCGGCGGCGTACCCGTACAGGTGGACCTGCCACAGGTCGGGCAGCCGGAACACGTCGTGCGGCCTGACCACGCCGTGCACGCCCGCGCCCGCGCCGGCCACCACGGGCGGTTCGGAGAGCGCGATCGTCACCTGCCGCACAGGGCTCAGTTGTACCGCAGCGGGGGAAAATGGACCAGTGGTTGATGATTACAACCCACGACATGGCCGGTGTTCGATTTTACCTTTGACGCATGCGAACCACCAGCTTGCTGACCTCCGCACAGGTCGCCGGATTCGTGGCCGCCGGCTACCTGCGACTCGACGGGATCGTCCCGGACGAGCTCAACGACCAGGCGATCGACGTGCTGGAGGCGGGCATCCCGCGCCCCCCGTACGGCACCCCGGTCGCCCAGACCTACCCCGAGGGATCGTTCGTCCGCCGGCTGATCGAACTGCCCGCCGTCGCGGGCGCCCTGCACTCGCTCGTCGGCCCCGACCCGACCGTCGACCACCACGCCGTGCACGTACGCGAGCCGCGCAACGGCCACGCCCAGCCGCTGCACGCCGACGCCATCATCGACACCCGCATGGACGCCTTCGACGTGCAGCTCATGTACTACCCGCGCGAGGTGACGGCGGAGATGGGCGGCACCCTCGTGGTGCCGGGCAGCCACCTGCGCCGCACCAACGAGAGCGACACCGGCCGCTACCAGAACCTGCGCGGCCAGACCCGGCTCACCTGCCCCGCAGGGACCGTGATGCTGCTCCACCACGGCATCTGGCACGGCGGGCGGCGCAATGACAGCGACGTCCGCAGGTACATGTTCAAGATCCGCTTCAACCCGACCGTGCCGCAGGTGCGGCTGTGGGACACCTCCGACCTGGACGATCCCGCTGTCGTGGCCGAGCTGAACCGGCGCTTCCCCTGGTACGAGAACGCGACGGGGCGGCTGGAGATCCACAACCGGGTGCGGCTGTGGCGGGCGCTGACCAACGATCCGTCGTTCGACATCGACTACTGGACGACTCGCGTGAACAACCGCCCCGGGAGGGTCGCATGAAGCAGCAGGTGCTGGTTCTCTACCTGGCCACCTCCGCGCTCGACGCGGAGGTGGTGGGCTGGTCGCGCTACGACGGCACCGGGCGCACCGAACCGACGGCCGGTGACGGGGACGAGCCGCCGTACGAGACGGGGGTGGAGGCGTTGCGCGACGGGTGGCGGCTGTTCCAGGCGTCGCAGCTCATCCCGCCGTATCCCGGGCACGAATACGACACGTCGTTCCTGAAGCACGAATTCTTCTTCGAGAAAATGTCGTAAACCCGGACGTTCGGCCTTATCGTGTGATCGCTCGATCTGGCCCGAGGGAGGAGCGGGATGCCGGACCTGCGCCCGCTCCGGTCGGGCGATCCCGCGCGGATCGGCCCGTACCGGCTCGTCGGCGTGCTCGGCTCCGGCGGGCAGGGCGTGGTCTACCGGGGCGTCGGGGACGACGGGCGCGAGGTCGCCGTCAAGGTGCTGCACCTCGTCCATGACGAGGACATCACCAAGAGCTTCCTGCGGGAGGTGGAGGCGGCGCAGCGGGTGGCCGCGTTCTGCACGGCCGCGGTGCTGGACGTCGGGATGGTGGACGAGCGGCCGTACATCGTGAGCGAGTACGTGGCAGGGGACACCCTCCAGGCGCTGGTCCGGACGTCGGGGCCGCGTACGGGCGGGGCGCTGGACCGGCTGGCGATCTCCACGCTGACCGCGCTGGCGGCCATCCACCAGGCGGGGATCGTGCACCGGGACTTCAAGCCGGGCAACGTGCTGATGGGGCCCGACGGGCCGATCGTCATCGACTTCGGGATCGCCAAGGCCCTCGACGCGACGACCCGGACATCGGTGCCCGTGGGGACGCCCGCGTACATGTCGCCGGAGCAGTTCAGGGGCGAGCGGGTGGGGCCCACGTCGGACGTGTTCAGCTGGGCGGGGACGATGGTGTTCGCCGCCACCGGACGCACGCCGTTCGCGGGGGACACGGTGGCGGCCGTGGTGAACAGCGTCCTGAGCGGCACCCCGGACCTCACGGGGGTGCCGCCGCACCTGCTGGGCACGATCGAGACCTGCCTGTCCAAGGACCCGTCCGCCCGGCCGGCCCCGGCGGACCTGCTCCAGCAGCTCATCCGCCACCCCGGCCCCCTGACCCACCGCCCCACCCCCGCAACCACCACCCCACCCAGCGGGCCGCCACACCCCGCCCCCGGAGGTCCGCCCGCCGGGGCGGCGCAGCCTGTCGCCTGGGCGCCGCCCGCTGGAGCGCTCCCATCGTCGGGTCCGGCTCCCTCGGGAACGGC
Organism: Nonomuraea sp. NPDC005650; assembly: GCF_040605375.1. Lineage (NCBI taxonomy): Bacteria > Bacillati > Actinomycetota > Actinomycetes > Streptosporangiales > Streptosporangiaceae > Nonomuraea > Nonomuraea sp. NPDC005650. The sequence goes on along the minus strand of NZ_JBEXCR010000016.1, from coordinate 27,204 downwards.
GCCTTCGGGAACGGCGCCTTCGGGAACGGCGCCTTCGCCCGTTGGAGCGGCGCACGCAGGGCCTCCGCCTCCCCTGGGGGCGCGGCCTCTCTCCGGTGCCGAGCCCGCCTCCGGCTCCCCGGTCATCGGGACGGGCCCGCATGCCGGGAACGCCGCTCAGACGGGACCCCACGCCGGAAGCCCCGCCCAGCCGGGACCGCACGCCGTTCAGACGGGACCCCATGCCGGGAACGCCATCTGGACGGACGGCGCGGCGCCCGCGGGGCCGGTGGCGGGGAACGGGCCGGTGGCGGATGCGGATACGGAGGCCGGTCGGGGCCGGTCGGTCAGCCGGCGGGCCGTGCTCGGCGGGGCCGCCGCGGCGGCGGCCGCTCTCGCGGTGTCCGCCTTCACCATCCTCCGCCCGAGGGACGACCTCCCCGACCCGGACGGCCGGCGTACGAGCCAGCCGCCCAGCGGAAGCCCGTCCCCGGGCAGCGCGTCGCCCAGGCCGACACCAACATCGACGCCGACACCCGCGCCGTCCGACGAGCCGTTCGGGACGCAGCTCGCCGTCTCCGCGCCCCTGCCGAAAGCGGACGGCACGATCACGGAGCTGGCCACCGCGGGGAGCACCGTCGTGTGCGGGACCGCCAAGGGGGCGGTGTTCACGTGGGACCTGGGCCAGGCCGCCACCCGGCTCGGGGACGGCGGGGGCACGACGACGAGTGTGGCCACCGGCAACATCGGCGGCACGCCGGTCGCGGCCTCCGGGCACAATGACGGGCGGATGCGGCTGTGGAGCCTGACCGGTGAGAGCCTCGCCTCGCGCAAGGTGAGCGACCCCGTCATCGCGGTCACCGTCACGGGCGCGGGCAAGGCGGTGGCGGTGTCGGAGAAGTACGACTTCATGAAGGACACCCGCAGCGTCGTGCGGCTGTGGGACATCTCCACCGGCAAGCAGATCGGCCCCGCGATCACCGACCATTTCCAGGGAACCAGAGGGCTGGCGTTCGGCCGGCTGGGCGAGGACGACGTGCTCGTCACGGGCGACGGCGGGGAGCGGATCCGGGTGTGGCGGCTGTCGAACGGGAGGATGACGCACTCGTTCTACACCGGGGAGATCGGCGGGATCGACCGGCTGGCCTGCGGTGAGATCAAGGGCAAGCCCGTCGTCGTCTCGACCCACATGGACGCGACCCTGCGCGTGTACGACCTGGCCACGGGCAAGCGCAGGAAGAAGTGGGAGTTCAGCGACCAGAGCCCGGATGACCGGGGGACCGCGGCTCTCGTCGTGGGGCGTTCGGGGGACGTACCCATCGCCGTCGTCGCCCACGGCCCGTGGGACGGCGACGTCATCGTCCGCGTCTGGAACCTCGACGACGGCGACATCATCGGCGTGCTCGGTCCCGGCCCCGGCGGGGCGATCCAGACGGTGGCGCTGACCGAGCAGGGCGGCCACCCGGTGGTCGCCGGCGCAGGCGAGGACCGCACCCTCCGTACCTGGAGCCTGGGCCCCGCCTGACCTCCTCGGCCCGCCTCCACCTGGCTGGCGCACCGAAAGGCCCGCAAGGACGTCGCATTCGAGAGCGCCGCCACACCGGGCACTCCGCCTGAGGCCCCGCACGCCCCCGAGCCCCAGCGGGCCTGCACACAATGGGCCACCGCCAGAAGAGCGCCACACGCCGCGCCGGCGTCCCCGAGCTCCAGCGGGCCCGCGTGCCTTGTGCCGAACCCGGAAGGACAGCGCACGCCACGGACCCGGTGCCGCGCGCAGGCCATCGTTCACTCGGAAGAGGGGCGTGCGGACGTGGTCGAGGCTTCGGGTGTGGGGGTGTCCTGGGTCAAAGGGCGGTGGTGCGGTCGATGGTGGCCGGGGTGAGGGCGTGGTCGACGACCATGACGGCGGCGCCGACGATGCCCGCTCGGTCGCCGAGCCGGCTGGACCGGATGCCGAGGTGCTGGGTGGCCAGTGGCAGTGACCGGCTGTAGATCGTCTCTCTGACCCCCGCGAGCACCTGCTCGCCCGCCTCCGCGACCGCCCCGCCGATGACGATGAGCGAGGGGTTGAAGAAGTTCACGATCGCGGCCAGCACGGTGCCGACCTCGCGGCCGGCCTGCCGGACCAGGCGCGTGGCGCGCAGGTCGCCCGCGCGCATGAGCGCCACCACGTCCCGGCTGCCGTGCGCCTCGATCCCGGCGGCGCGCAGTTGCGCGGCCATGGACGCGCCGCCCGCGACCGCCTCCAGGCAGCCGGTGTTGCCGCACTGGCAGGGCGCCTCGGACGCCGGGACCCGGATGTGGCCGATGTCCCCCGCGGCGCCCTGCGCGCCCCGGTGCAGCACGCCGCCGGAGATGATGCCGCAGCCGATCCCGGTGCCGATCTTGATGAAGATCAGGTGGTCGACGTCGGGCCCGGCGGCCCAGTGCTCGCCGAGCGCCATGATGTTCACGTCGTTGTCGGCCAGGACGGGCGCGCCGAGCCGCGCGCCGAGCCAGCCGGGCACGTCGAAGCCGTCCCAGCCGGGCATGATCGGCGGGTTCACCGGGCGTCCCGACGCGTGCTCCACCGGCCCCGGCAGCCCGACGCCGACCCCGCACACCTGCTCGAGGTCGTGCCCGGTGTCGGCCAGCAGCTCACAGAAGGCGGTGGCGACCCACTCCAGCGTGGGCTCGGGGCCTCTGTCGACGCGCAGCTCGGCGGAGCGTTCGGCGAGCACGGTCAGGCCGAGGTCGAGCACGGCCAGCCGGGCGCGGGTGGCGCCCAGGTCGGCGGCGAGCACCACCCGAGCACCCTCGTTGAACGCGAACACCGCCGCCGGGCGGCCCCCGGAGGAGATCGAGTCGTCGGCGGCCACCACCCAGCTCCCGGCGATCAGCCCGTCGAGCCGCTGCGACACGGTGGACCTGGACAGACCGGTGAGCTGGGCCAGTTCGCCGCGGGTGCGGGGGCGGCCGTCCCTGAGGATCGCCAGCAGCGCCCCAGCCCCGGCGCTCTGGCCGTTGGATTCCGATGACATAACCATTACCTTACTTCGGCAACTGGCTAGGCTTACGGCGGTAGGCGATAAAAGTCGGGCTTTCTGACGTGAAATATGTTGGACATATGTGGGCAACAACCGATATTTCGTAGGATCGCCCGATGATTCTCGGCCTGCGGCACGCCCACGTTCTTGCCCGGAGGATTCGGTCCGGCCCTCGCGCGCCGGCACGCCAGACGCGAGGACCCGAAGGGATGCCATCCGGCCGGATCCTCCGCGAGCGCTGGTTACGGGGATCCGGAACCCGGTGTTTCGGGCCCAGAATGCAGACTCGATGCGGGAGCGCTCCCAAGCCTACCAGACCTCATCTGATCTGCTGATATGTCGAGAAAAGGCGAAGTTTGTTCAATGGATGAAGGAAGACAGGCCGCTGCAATCACCCCGAGAGTGAGGGCTTGACAGCCCAGGCAGGCCCACTGATACCGATTCGCGAGTGAAACGTTCCATATTTCAAGAAACTTTGAAGTATGGGCATTGAGCTGGGCTTTTGCGCTTTCACTACGGTTAGTCAATAGGCCAGACAATTCCGGCATGTCCGATATTTGATATTGAGGCCATCGCCGCGAGCACAGATGCCATACTGCGTTTGGGAGCGCTCCCGCGAGCGATCGCGCTCCCCCATGACGCCCCTCCACGAGGACCGGCATTGAACCATCCCGACCCCCTTCTCGACGCCCGGCGCCCATGGGCCGCGCACATCTGGTGGATCGCGCTGGCCATCGGGGCGGCCGGCTTCGCCTTCGTCTGGCTGGCCACCCCGCACGCCCGCGAGATCGGCGCCGCCTGGCAGCTCGTCGCCAAGCTGCTCGCCTTCGCCTTCCTGTGCTGCGCGATCGCGTTCTTCCCGTGGGTGTCGCCACGGCTGCACTGGCTGCTGTACGTCCCGTTCGTCTTCCTGACCGGCTACCTGATCCCGCGGATCAGCTGGTTCTACTACGGCGACGGCGCGCGGGCGCACGGCGACAGCTTCTACACCCACCTCTACCTGCTGCTCTACCCGGGGATCGTGCTCACCGCCGCCGCCGCGTACCGGATCGGCGGCGGCTCCCCCGGCCGCTGTCTGAAGATCATGGCCACGGGGGTGCTGATCGTGTTCTCGGGCTTCCTGGACGTGATGTGGCAGGTGGTCAACCCGGTGCAGCTCCCCGAGCGCATCGACGCCCCCCACATCAACCTGTTCACCGGCGGGCCGATCACGTTCGGCGCGGCGATCTGGTTCACGCTGGCGCACGTCCCCTTGATCGTGGGGGTCAACCTGCTTCCCCTTGACCGCTGGATCGCGCGCCTGACGGGAGCCGGCGCGGACGCCACCCGGAGGAGGTGACCATTGCCGAACGCGCCTGCCGCGGCGCCCCCCATCGAGATCTCGGTGGCGGCGCCCGCGTACAACGAGGCGGACAACATCACGGCCGCCGTGACGGAGTGGCGGGAGTACCTGGAGCGCAACCCGGCGGTCGGCGCGTGGGAGATCGTCGTGTGCGACGACGGCAGCGCCGACGAGACCGGGAAGATCCTTGAGGGCCTGCGGGCGGAGTGCCCGCAGCTCGTCGTCGTCACGTTCGAGCGCAACCGCGGCGCGGGGGCCGCCATCGCGGCGGCGATCGCGCGTACCCGGCTGGACTGGGTCGTGCTGCTGGACTCCGACGGCCAGTTCCCGATCGCGAACCTGGACCGGTTCATCGAGCGCATCCGGGCCGGGGTGGGGCCCGCGTTCTCGGGCGCCCGGATCAGGAAGGCCGACAGCCTGCCGTACCGGTGGGGGTCGGCGGCCAGCGGCGCGGTCAGCAACCTGCTGCACCGCACCCGCTACCGCGACTTCAACTCGATCTTCAAGGTGGTGCGCGGGCCGCTGTTCCGGGCGCTGCCGCTGGAGTCGGCGGGCATGAACTGCTCGACCGAGATCACCGCCCGCGTCGCCGAGCTGGGCCACGCGTGGGTGGAGCTGCCGATCGAGCACCGCGTGCGGGGCGGCGGCAGCCGGGGCTGGCGGTTCTGGCGGGGCGCGCGCGACCGGGCCCTGTTCGTCGGTTACCTCGGGCTGCGCCACTGGCTGCTGCGGCGCGGCGTGCTGCGCGTCCCCGCGGGCCACGAGGAGGTCCGGTGAGGGTCTCCATGTTCAGCGGCGGGCGGGGCGCGGCGGGGATCGCGCGCGCCCTCCTCCGGGTGCCGGGGCTGGAGCTGTCCCTGCTGATCAACGGGTACGACAACGGGCTGTCCACCGGCGCGCTGCGCCGCTACCTGCCGGGCATGCTGGGCCCGTCCGACTTCCGCAAGAACCTCCTGCTCCACCTGGACCCCGGCGACCCCCGGCGCGAGCTGCTCGAACGCCGCCTGTCCGCCGGGGCCACGGCCGCGGACCTGGCGCGGCTGGCCGACGGGCCGCTGGACTACCGGATCGCGCGGGAGCTGCGGGTGTTCGCCGGGCGGCTGCGCGCCGAGCCGGACGGGTTCGACCTGGCCGACTGCGCGCTGGGCAATCTGGTGCTCGCGGGGGCGTACCTGCGGCTGGGCGAGGACTTCAACGCGGCGGTACGCGCGTGCGCCCACACGTTCGGGTCGCCGGCGAGGCTGCTCAACGTGACGGGCGGCGAGAACGCGTTCCTGGTCGCGCTCAAGGAGGACGGGCGGGTGCTGGCCGACGAGGCCGACATCGTCGCGCCTCAGGACGCGGTGGCCATCAGCGAGTTGTTCCTGCTGGGCGAGCCGCCGGCCGAGCTGTCGGGACCGTCCGGGGTGCCGGGGCCGTCCGGGGTGCCGCCGGAGCGCGTGCGGGAGTTGCTCGCGCGGCGGGCCGCCGGGGTCACGCCCAACCCCGAGGCGCTGGAGGCCGTACGGAACAGCGACCTCATCGTGTACGGGCCGGGCACCCCGCACTCCTCGCTCCTGCCCAGCTACCTGACGCCGGGGCTGGCCGGGGCGATCGCGGAGAGCCGGGCCGTGGCCAGGGTGTTCGTGGTCAACCTCGGGGGCGATCACGACATCCAGGGGCTGACGGCCACCGACCTCGTGGATCGCACACTGGCGTACCTGGGCGACCCGGGCAACGAGCGGCGCACGATCACGCACGTGCTCAGCCGGCGCGGCGCGTCCGGGGAACCCGCCGTGCCCCGGGTGGTCGTGGAGCGCGGCTGCTGGGCGGGGGCGCGCTGGATCGGCGCGGACGTCGAGGACGCCGGGCGGCCCGGAACGCACGACGGCCCGCGCACCGCCGAGGCACTGCGGGCCGTGCTCGGCGAGATCCCGCTGGCCAGGGCCGGATGAGCGGGTGAGCGAGCGCGGGGGTGGTGGCCGGATGAGCGGGTCCGTGAGCGCGAGGGTGGTGGCCGAATGAGCGCGGGGACGGTGGCCGGGTGAGGGGGTCCGTGAGCGTGGAGGCGGTGGCCGGGCGGCGGGTGTGGTTGTGCGATCTCGACGGGACGCTCGTGGACTCCTTTCCCGCGCACGAGGCCGCGTTCCGGCAGGCCGTCGCCGAGTTCGCCCCGGCCGCGCTCGCCTCCTTCCGGTACGCCGACCACACGGGCGCGAGCACCGCCGAGGTCGCCGCGCTCCTCACCGGGGACCGGGACGCGGCGGCCCGGCTGGCACGGCGCAAGCAGGGGCTCTACCGGGAGTTCGTCGCGGCGGGCCGGGTCGGGCCGTTCCCGGGGGCGCGCCGGCTGCTCGACCGGCTGGCGGCGAGGGGGCGGGTGGCGTACCTGGTCACCGGCGGCAGCCGGGCGTCGGTGGAGCGGGTGCTGGCGGGCTCGTCGCTGGGGGCGTGCTTCCGCGACGTGCTCACCGCCGACGACGTGCCGGTGAGCAAGCCGGACCCGGAGTTCTACGGCCTGGCCTGCCGCCGCTGGGGCGTCGACCCGGCCGAGGCCGTCGCGCTGGAGGACTCCGCCCACGGGGTGGCCTCCGCCGTCGGCGCCGGCCTGGCCACGCTGCACGTCCACACCGCCGAGCCCGCCCCCGGCGCGCTCGCGGTACGGGGCTTGGGCGACATCGTCTCCCTGCTGGAGGAGGGCCAGTGAAAAACAGATGTGCGGTGATACCCGCGGCGGGGCGGGGGACGCGGCTGGGCCGGGGCATCCCGAAGATCATGATCGAGGTGGCCGAGGGAGTTACCGTGTGGCACCTGCTGCTGCGGCGGCTGCGCCCGTGGACGCGGCACGTCCACGTCGTCGTCTCGCCCGACGGCGAGGGCCCGTTCCGGGAGCTCGCCGCCGAGGAGATCGGCGCGGGCGCGGTGTCGGTGAGCGTGCAGGAGCGGCCGACCGGCATGGGGGACGCGATCTTCGGCGCCGCCGCGCACTGGGCGGCGTACGAGACGATCCTGGTGGTCTGGGGCGACCAGGCGAACCTCTCCCCCGCGACCGTGCGCGACGTCCTGGCCGCCCATCCGGGCGAGGGGCTGACGCTGCCGCTGGTGCCGATGGCCGATCCGTACGTGGAGTACGAGCTGGACGGGGACCGGCTCGTACGCGTGCGGCAGTCCCGCGAGGGCGACGAGTGCCGTCCGGGCGGGCTCAGCGACGTCGGCGTGTTCTGCCTGGCCACCGGCGGCCTGCGGGAGGCGTGGGAGCGGTACGCGGCCGGGGCGGCGGCGGGCGCGGCCACCGGCGAGGTGAACTTCCTGCCGTTCCTGACGCACCTGTCGCGGGCCGAGGGCCGGCCGGTGACCGTCGTGCCGGTGGCGGACCCGGTCGAGGCGCGCGGCATCAACACCCCGGAGGACCTGGAGTTCGCGCGGCGGGCGTACCAGCGGTGCGGCTCCTGACAACGCACCGGGCGGCGGGGCTGCGGCGGGCGGTGGGGCCGACGCTGGTGAGCACGGTGGCCAGCGGCACGGCGGCGGCGACCACGCTGGTCATCGCGCGGGGCGCGGGGGCGAGCGCGTTCGGCCAGTTCACGGTGGTGCTGTCGATCGCGCTGATCGTCACCGTCGGGATGCTGACGAGCCTGCACTACGTGATGCTGCAGGAGCTGCCCAGGGCCGAGCCGGAGCGGCGGGCCGAGCTCCTGGCGACGGCGCTGCCGGCCACGCTGGCGGTCAGCGCCGGGCTGGCCGCGCTGGGCCTGCTGGCGGCGCCGCTGCTCACGGCCGCGCTGAACGTGGACACGCGCACGCTCGCCTTCGGGCTGGCGCTGGCGGCGTCGATGACGCTCAACCAGCTCACCGAGAGCTTCCTGCGGGGGCTGAAGCGGTTCGCCTTCGTGGCGGGGCTCAAGCTGGCGATCGCGATCGTGTACCTGGGCGCCGCCTCGTACTGCCTGCTGGTGCTGGGGATCAGGCAGGCCGGGCCGTACCTGGTCGCGCTGATCGCCACGAACGTGGCGTTCGCCGTGGCGGCGCTGGCGGCGGTGCGGGTGCGGCCGCGGCTCTGGTCGGCGCGGCTGGCCCGGTCGCTGTACCGGCACGGCATGTACGTGACCGTCATCGCCGCGCTCACCGGCGTGCTCTTCGGCATCGACGTGATCTTCCTGAACCACTGGGCGGGCCCGGCCGACGTCGGCGTGTACTCGGTCTACAACGGCTTCCCCAAGCGGTTGCTGGGCGTGGTGTTCACCGACGGGATCGGGCTGATGCTGCTGCCCATGATGGCCACCGCGAACAAGCCGGTGCTGATGCGGCGGATCGCCCGGCTGGTCCCGGCGGTCGCCGGGGTCACGGCGGTGCTCGGGTTCGCCGCGAGCACGGTGTTCTTCCTGCTGATGGGCGGCGAGTACCCGTACTCGGTCGGCCTGATGGCGCTGTCGGCGCTGGGCATCGGGGCGCACACGGCCTTCAACCTGTACTCGGTCGCCCTGTCCATGGACGGGGTGCGCGGGGCCAAGGTGCTCATCGGCTGCCTGGTGGCGGGGACGCCGCCCGCCCTCGCCGTCCTGGCGGCCTGCATCCGCCGGCAGGGGCTGGCGGGCGGGCTCGCCGGGTTCGCGCTGGCCAACCTCGTCCTGCTGGCCGTCGTCGCGGCGGCGGCCGCGCGTGTCTACCGGAGCCCGATGTGAAGATCGCCTACATCGTCAACCAGTTCCCGCCGAACATCACCGCCGGGCTGGGCAGGTACGCCGAGCTGATCACCCCGTACCTGGCCCGCGGCCACGAGCTGACGGTGCTCACGCCGGACGACGGCCGCCTGCCGGTGGACGAGATCGTGGACGGCGTCCGCGTGCACCGGCCGCGGAGCCCCCTCCTCAGGGGGAAGCGGCTCAACCGCACCAGGCGCTCGGAGTTCCTGCTGCTCGCGCTGAACGTCGTGGTCAGCAACTGGCGCTACTTCCTGCGGCTGCGCCGCCGCCGGGAGCGGCCCGACCTGGTCGCCGTGCACGACTCGACGAACTTCCTGTCGGGCCTGCTCTGCCACTACGTGCTGCGGCTGCCGGTGGTCTTCCACGTGCACACCACGGAGTACGGCGTCGCGCCGCAGCGCAGCATCCGGGACCCGCTGAAGCTGTTCGCGGCGCTGGAGCGGTGGCTGGCCCGGGTGTCCCGGCGGGTGGTGGTGGCCACGCCGGAGGTGCGCGACCAGCTCGTGGCCGCCGGCTGGGGCCGGACCCCCATCGACGTCGTGCCGCTGGGCGGGACGTACGAGGCGGTGCTCCCGTCACTGGACCGGGACGCGCTGAAGGCCGGGGCGGCGGCCCTGCGCGAGCGGCTGGGGCTGCCGGAAGGGGACCCGGTGCTGCTGTTCGTGGGCAGGATCGAGCGGCAGAAGGGCGTCTACCAGCTCCTGGAGGCGATGCGGTCGGCGGCCGGGGCGGTGCCGGGGCTGCGGCTGGTGATCGTCGGCGAGGGGGACGCCGCGGGCGTCGAGCGGATCGTCGCCTCGACGGGGCTGCGGGGGCGGGTGCTGGCCCCGGGGCGGTTCGTCGGCGGGCCGGAGCTGCTGGAGTACTACGAGCTGGCGACGGCGTGCGTGTTCCCGTCGCTGTTCGAGCCGTTCGGGCTGGTGGCGACCGAGGCGATGGCGATGGGCCGGGCGACGATCCTGGGAGACGGCTTCTCCCGCGTCTTCCTCGGGCCCGATCCGGACCGGCCCGCGGCGTACTTCGTGCGGGCGAGCGAGCCCGCCGACATCGCGCGGGGCGTGATCGAGGTGATGTCCGACGCGGCGCTGCGCCGGGGGCTGGCCGAGCGGGGCGAGCGGTTCGTCAGGGAGAGCCTCAGCTGGTCGCGCGCCGCCGCCGAGACGGCCGAGGTCTACCGCGCCGCGGTGAAGGCCAGGCTGTGAAGGCCAGACCGTGAAGGCCAGACCGTGACAGTCAGACTGTGACGGTCAGGCGGGAGCTCCCCTGAGCACGCGCAGGGAGCCCACCGCCAGGCCGGTGACGAGCACCACGTGCACCGCCAGGTGGACGGCCATGAAGTAGGCGGTGAAGGCCGCCCCCCGCTCCCGCCGCACGAACCGCAGCAGCGGCGGATCGGCCATCACGAACCACCCCACCAGCGCCACCGGCACCGCGAACAGGCCCGGATGCAGCAGCCCCAGCGGCAGGGACGCCAGCGCGAGCGCGCAGGCGAGGATCCCGGCCCGGCTGTTGGCGTTCTCCGGCCTGGCCGCGCCGCGCCTGGCCGTGGCCAGAGCCAGCGGGATCAGCGGCAGCGCGCGCCGCCACTGCTCGGCGAGCACCGGCAGAAACCGGTGCCCCTCGTCGTGGCGGCCCATCACGGCGTCGGTCAGCAGGATCCGGGTGCGTACGGCCAGGCGGCTGCTGTACTCCACGTCCTCGCTGTCGCGCAGGCCCTCGTCGAGCCGGCCCGCCTCCAGCCACACCGAGCGGCGGATCGCGGCCAGCGCGAACACGACGCTGTTGACCTCGCCGAGGTGCCTGCGCCGCCAGTGGACCTGGTGGAGCAGGCGATAGTGCTCCACGGGGCCGTCGTCGATGAGCGGCTCGGTGTCGTAGACGCCGTGGACGCAGCCGAGCCCGGGATCCTCCTCCAGGATCCTGACGGCGTTGGCGACCGCGTCCGGGCGTAACGCCACGTCGCTGTCGAGGAAGAAGATCACATCTCCGGTGGTGCTCTCCACCCCGGCGTTCCTGGCCGCCGAGACGCCGCGGTTGGCGGGGAGCCGTACGACCCGGCAGCCCAGCTCCTCGGCGATGGCCGGGGAGCCGTCGCCGCTGGCGTCGTCCACCACGACGATCTCGTCGGGCGGCCGGGTCTGGGACAGCGCCGACTCCAGGCACAGGCGCAGGGTCCGGCCCGCGTCGTAGCACGGCACGATCAGGGAAACTCTCGTCACGGGGGCCGCCCTTCGCGAGTCCTGGGGCATCCATGATCCCGCAGGCGGCCCACGCGGCGCATCACCTCAGCCGGCCTCCCACAGGTCGCAGTTGTGCTCGGCGAGCATCGTGGCCAGCGGGACCGCCGTCGAGCGGCCGCCCGCCCGCAGCGACATGACGAGCGAGGTCCGGTTGAAGGCCGGCCAGGGCGCGGAGTGCGCGGCCCTGGGCTGCCCGTCGATCGTGAACGAGCCCCAGTAGTGCACCATGTCGCGCGCCAGCCGCCGCTCCGAGGCGTCGAACGTCGGCGCGATCGGGGTGCCGTTGTCGAAGCTCGGCCACAGGTAGGCCAGCTCGGCGGCGTGGCCCGCGCCCCACTCGTAGCCGACCGGCTCGGGGGTCAGGCCGGGGCCGGTGCGGTGGTCGAAGCGGTAGCCGTACACGCGGGTGTGGGCGGACAGGGCCTGCATGAAGCGCAGCGTCGGGCAGCCGCCGAGGCCGGCCAGGAAGCCGGAGTCGGTGAAGACGGCCGCCGCCAGGTACGCCGAGGTGAACTGGTCGGACTGCGCCGGCCACGGATACCTGGCCAGCACGGCTTCGGCGCGGTCGGGGAAGAGCCCGCGGACCCAGCCCTCGTACTGCTCCTTGGTCCAGCCGCGCGCGCCCTGCAGGAACGTGCGGCCCTCGTCGCGGTTGGCGCCGACGATCAGGGGGACGCGCTGGAAGCGGCCCGCCCGCACGGCGGTGTCGGGGTTCTCCGGCAGGGCGGGCGTGCCGTACAGGAACGAGGCGAACTGCGGCCCGTCGACCAGCTTCGCCGCGCTCAGCCCGCGCAGGCAGGCCAGGTCGGAGCAGCCGAGCGCGGTGGCGATGGAGGTGCCGGCCTGCTCGCCGTCCGCGTACGTGCGGCTGGTGCAGGACCCGCTCTGAATGATGCCGCGGGCGAACAGCCCGGCCGAGGCGGGCGAGGTGAGGTTGGCGCAGACGGAGAAGCCGCCGGCCGACTCGCCGTCGATGGTGACCTGGCGGGGGTCGCCGCCGAACGCGGCGATGTTGCGGTGCACCCAGCGCAGCGCCGCCTGCTGGTCGAGCAGGCCGTAGTTGCCGGACGTGCCCGCCCCCGTATCCGCTTCTGCGGCCAGCAGCGGGTGGGCCAGGAAGCCGAACACGCCGAGCCGGTAGTTGACGCTCACCACGACGACGTTCTCGAGCTGGGCGATCAGGGTGCCGTCGTGCTGGTTGGCCGAGCCGTTCTGCAGGCCGCCGCCGTGGATCCAGAAGAGCACGGGCAGCCGCTGCCCGGCCTTCGTGCCGGCGGGGCGGAACACGTTGAGGTACAGGCAGTCCTCGGTCTCGGAGCGGGGGCCGTTGGTGCTGGCGGCGGCCGGGCAGCGGTTGCCCCACTGCGACGCGTCGCGCACGCCCTGCCAGGCGGGCGCCGGCCGGGGTGCCCGCCAGCGCAGCTCGCCGACGGGCGGGGCGGCGTACGGGAGGGCGAGGAAGCTGTCGACGCCGTCCGCGCGGGCCCCGCGTACGAGACCGGTGTCGGCACGCGCCACGGGCCGATCACCGCCCGACGCGGCGGCGGGCACGGGGACGGCGGCGGCGGCCAGGACCGCCGCGGCGAGTGCGATCAGTAATCGTCTCATCGGACTGTGACCTCCTGACGTAGACGCAGGTCCCTGGAGGAGGACCCGACGTGGACGGTACGGCGGCCCCCCGCGAGGGTCCACCGGCCGTCCGACCAGTACTGCAGTGCGCGCCGCGGCACCGTCACGGTGACGCGGCGCCGCTCGCCGGGCGACAGCCGGACCCTGGCGAACCCGGCGAGCGCGCGGGGCGCCATCGGGACCGGCGGGCCGGCCGGCGGGCCGAGATACACCTGCGGCACCTCCACCCCGGCGCGGCGGCCGGTGTTGGCGACCGTGAAGGACACGCTGAGCCCGCCGCCCGCGGCCCGCACCGACAGGTCGCCGTACTGGAAGCGGGTGTAGGACAGGCCGTGCCCGAAGGGGAACAGCGGCTCGACGCCCTTGGCGTCGTAGAACCGGTAGCCGACGAGGACGCCCTCGCTGTAGTCCGCGACGCCGCCCACGCCCGGGTAGCGCTCGGCCGGCGCGGTGGGCGCGTCCTCGGCCCGCACGGGGAAGGTCACCGGCAGCTTGCCGCCCGGGTTCGCGCCGCCGAGCAGGAGCGTGGCGGTGGCGTCGGCGCCTTCCTGGCCCGGGTACCACATCTGCAGGATCGAGCGCACGTTCCGCACCCACGGTATGAGCACCGGGTCGCCGGTGTTGAGCACGACGGCGGTGCGGGCGTTGGCGCCGGCCACGGCCTCGACGACCGGGTCCTGGCCCTTGGGGAGGGCGAGGGCGGCGCGGTCGGCGCCCTCGGTGCCCTCGTTGAAGGCGAACACGAGCGCCGCCCGCGCCCCCTTTGCCAGCGCGGCGGCCTCCCGCAGCGCCTCCTGGCGGCGCTGCGGGGTCACCCAGGCCAGCCTGACCTGCAGCGGCGTGCCGGCGATGCCGGTGGCCGCGACGGTGACGGGCTTGGCCACCCCGGCTTCGAGCCGGACGGTCGTGCCGGCGTTCGTCAGGCCGCCGGAGGTCGCGATGAGGCTGCTGTTGCCGCCGATGAGGGCGCCGACGGAGCCGATCCTGACGCCGTCGAGGGTCAGCGAGATCGAGCCGTTGAACGACGGCACCCCGCCCGCGCCCTGGATGCGCAGGTCGTAGTCGCCGGTCGCGGGCGCGGTCAGCGTGCCCGTCCACGTCCACGACGAGCCGGCGGGCAGCGCGCCCGCGCCGGTGTGGTCGACCTGGGCGGCGGCCTGCGGGGCGCCGCCCTGCTGAGCGCGCTGCAGCGAGAGCGCGGAGGCGGGCACCGGGACTCCCTCCAGGTCCACGCCCGTGGCCCAGTGGATGCGGCTGCCCGGGCCGGCCTGGCGGCGCAGGGCGGTCAGCGGGCTCTCCGCGCCCGCGGGGATCACCCTGGCGCTGCCGCCGCCGCCCACCAGGGGGCTGGCCGCGGTGGGGCCGATGACGGCGAGGTCGGCCAGGTCGGCGCGGCCCAGCGGCAGCAGGTCCCCTTCGTTGCGCAGCAGCACCGCGCCCGCCAGCGCGATCTCCTTCGCGACGCGGGCGCCGCCCGCCGGGTCCGGGGCGGGCCGCGGCCGGCCGCCGCCGAGCAGGCCGAACCGGTCGAGCTGGACCAGGACGCGGCGCACCGCGGCGTCCACGACGGACTCGGCCAGCTGCCCGGAGGTGACGGCGGCGGCCAGGCCCCCGTAGTTGACGCCGAAGGGCATCTCCATGTCCATCCCGGCGGTGAGGGAGGGGGCGCCGCTGTGCGTGGCGTACCAGTCGGACATCACCCAGCCGCCGAACTGCCAGTCGTCGCGCAGGATCTCGCTCAGCAGGTGCCGGTTCTCGGCGGCGTACACGCCGTTGACGTGGTTGTAGGCGGCCATGACCGCGCCCACGCCGGCTTTCACGGCGGCCTCGAAGGCGGGCAGGTAGATCTCGCGCAGGGTGCGCTCGTCCACCTTGACGTCGACGGTCTGGCGGGCGTTCTCGAAGTTGTTGGCCGCGTAGTGCTTGACCGTGGCGATGAGGCCCTCGCCCTGGATGCCGCGGATCTCGCCGACGACGAGCGCGGCGGCCAGCAGCGGGTCCTCTCCGAGGGTCTCGAAGTTCCGGCCGGCCTGCGGCACGCGGACGATGTTCGTCATCGGCGACAGCAGGACGTCCATGCCCAGCGCGCGCCCCTCCCTGCCGATGACCGCGCCGAACCGCTGGGCGAGGTCGGCCGCGAACGTCGAGGCGAGCGCCACCGGCGCGGGCAGGGCGGTGGCGCCGGCCGTGACGCGGACCCCGGCGGGCCCGTCGGCCAGGCGGATCTCGGGGATGCCGAGGCGCGGCACGCCGGGCACGTACCCGGCCTCGCCCTTGGAGGCGGGGTCGTTGGCCCCGTGCAGCAGCGAGACCTTCTCCGCCAGCGTCAGCTTCCGCAGGAGCGCGTCGACGTCCGCCCGGCGGGCGGTCCACCCCGACGGGAGCGCGGCGACGGCGGCGGCCGCGCCGAGCAGCCGGGCCGCGTCGCGGCGGGTCAGCGACGGGTTGAGCGCTTCAGCCATGTGAACAGCTCCTTCGAGGAACGGGCCGACCGGCTGGGGTCGCGCCCGCAACATATGAGCCGCGGAGAGGTTGCGGAACCGTGTTCTCCGTTGAACGGAAGACTTTTAGAACGTCGTTCGGTGCGTTTCAGGATTGTTACCCATCGCAACAAACTCTGGGGCATAGAGGGCTGGACCCGCAGGCAGCCGGGGTTTACGTTGCCGCAAACAACATAAAAAACGGGAACTTCGCGGGGTGAGAGGTCCGACCGGGAGGCGGCGACCATGACCACAACCGACGACGGCCCGGCCGCGGCCACGAGGCGCCGCGGCGCCCACGCTCCCGGCGGCGCCCAACAGCCCGGTAGCGCCAGGCGGCCCGCCGGCCAGAGCGTGACGAGCCGGGTCCTCAGCGTGCTCAGCGCGTTCTCCGGCGAGTGCCCCAGGCTGAGCCTGTCCGACATCAGCCGCCGCACCGCGATGCCGTTGACGACGGCGCACCGGCTGGTCAACGAGCTGACGTCGTGGGGCGCGCTGGAACGCGACCGCGACGGCCGCTACCAGATCGGGCTGCACCTGTGGGAGGTGGGCGCGCTGGCGCCGCGGGGGCTCGGGCTGCGCGAGGCCGCGATGCCCTACCTGGAGGACCTGTACGAGGTCACCCACCAGCACGCCCAGCTCGCCGTCCTGGAGGGTCCCGACGTGCTCTACCTGGAGCGCATCTCCGGCAGGGACGCGGTCACCGTGCGCAGCCGGGTGGGCGGGCGCTTCCCCGCGCACGCCACGGGCGTCGGCCTGGCGCTGCTGGCCCACGCGCCGCCCGCGACGCAGGAGGCGTACCTGGCCGGGCCGCTGGCGGCCTTCACCGACCGGACCATCGCCGATCCGGGGCGGCTGCGCTGCGCGCTGGCCGAGGTGCGGCGGCACGGGTACGTCATCAGCGACCGGCAGGTCACGCTGGACGCGGTGTCGGTGGCGGCGCCGATCCGGGGCGCGGAGGACGAGGTGATCGCCGCGCTGTCGGTCGTGGTGCGCGTGGGCGGGCCGCAGCCGGGCACGCTGGTGCCGGCGGTCGTCACCGCCGCCCGCGGGCTGTCGCACTGGCTGCGCTCGCACCCGGAGCGGCCGTAGCCGGGGGTTGCCTTTCCTGGGTGTTGTGTGATGTGGTGCGGCTCGCTTTCCTCATCGCCATGGAGGCTTGACCGTGCCGTTCATTGTGGATCTGACCAGCGGGAACGTGGAGAAGGAGCACCACCCGGGCGAGATCGGCGGGTCCGTGCTCGGGCTGCGGCTGCTGGCCGGGCGCACGCCCGCCGGGCTCGATCCGTTCGATCCGCGGACGCTGCTCTACGTGGCGGCCGGGGCGCTGGGCGGGACGGCGGCGCCGGGGCTGGCCAAGGCGGTGTTCCTGGCGAAGTCGCCGCTGACGGGGGTGGCCGGGGAGTCCCACGCTCTGGGGCCGTTCGCGGCGGGCCTGCGCGGGGCGGGCGCCAAGGCGCTGGCCGTCACGGGGCGGGCCGCGCGGCTGTCCTACCTGCTCGTCCAGGGAGGAGAGGTGTCCCTGCACGACGCCTCGGAGCTGCGCGGGCTGGGCACGGCCGCGACGACGGACGCGCTGCGGGCGCGGCACGGCCAGGGCGCGCACGTGGCGGCGATCGGGCCGGCCGGGGAGAACCTCGTGCGGTACGCGAGCGTGGTGACCGACTACGCCTACGCGGCAGGGCGGTACGGGCTCGGCGCGGTCTTCGGGGCCAAGAACCTCAAGGCCGTCGTGTGCGTCGGCGATGCCCCCGCGCAGGTCGCCGACCCCGGGGCGGTCGCCGGGCTGGCCGCCTACTACCGCGACTCGCTGGCCACGAACCCGCTGGCGGCGCTCCAGGCCGGGCTCCCCGGGTTCGCCGGCTGGGTGGGCGACCCGCCCGCCCCCGGCTACGCCGCGGTGCGGAACTTCTCGGTGGCCGGCGCGCACGGGCTGCGGGTCCCCGCCGCGGGTGACTACGACGGGCGCGCCATGCCGCCCACAGGGGCGACCACCGGGGCCTGCCCCGGCTGCCCGAACGACTGCCTCAAGGTGTACGCGCCCCCCGGCCCGGCCGAGCGGCGGACCGGCGGGCTGGGGCAGGAGGCGTTCCTGTCGCTCGGCTGGAACCTCGGGATCGACGACCTCGACGCCGTGCTGGCCGCCAACGCCCGCTGCAACGACCTCGGGCTGGACCCGGTTTCCCTCGGCGGGACGCTCGCCTTCGCCATGGAGTGCGCCGGGCGCGGCCTGCTCCCCGGCGGGCCCGCGTTCGGCGATCCGGCGGCGTTGCCCGGGCTGATCGATGACGTGGCAGGGCGCACGGGCGAGATGGGCGATCTGCTGGCCGAGGGCTCGGCGCGGGCGGCCGCGAAGCTCGGGCCGGACGCGGCCCCGTACGCCATGACCGTCAAGGGCACCGAGCTGCCCTGCTTCGACCCCCGCATCCAGCCGGGCATCGGCCTCGGGTACGCGATCGCCCCCGGCGGGCCGCGCTACGACGCGCTGGAGCACGACCTCGACTTCGACCCCGTGGCCGGGCTCGCCTACAGCTTCGGCGAGGCCCGGCTGATCGGGGCGGAGCCCGCGCCGGTCGCCGGGCTCGACGCCGAGCGGGGCCGGCGCACCGCCCGGCTGCTGCGGCTGTGGAGCGGGCTCGACGCGCTCAACCTGTGCGTCTTCGCCTCCTCCCCCACCCGCCCGCTGACCCTCGACCGCCTGAGCGCCCTGGCCACGGCCGTCCTCGGGCGGGAGTTCACCGTGGACGACCTGCTGGCGGCCGGTCAGGCGCGGCTCGACGCGATGCGCGCGTACGCGCTCCGCGAGGGCGGCGGTCCTGACGAGCTGCCGGCCCGGATGCACGAGGAGCCCATCACGGCGGGACCGCACGAGGGCGCGGTGCTGGACCGCGCGTCGTTCGAGCTCGCCCGCGCCGCCTTCTACGAGGAGCTCGGCTGGCGCTGATTCCGGAAAACGGTCTTGTTCGGTTCGCGTGGTTCGAGTTATGTTCTGGTCAATCGTTTGAACGAGGGACGGGAGACCATCGGGAATGGCTGTCACGATCGACCTGGGCGGGCGGACGGCGCTCGTCACGGGCGGCGCGGGAGGGCTCGGGTTCGCGTGCGCCCGCGCGCTGGCCGCGGCCGGAGCGGACGTCGTGCTCTCCGACCTGGACGGCCCGCGGCTGGCCGAGGCGGCGGCCGAGCTGGGCGCCGAGGCGCGGCCGGCCGACCTCACCGACCGGGCCCAGGCGGCGGCGCTGGCGGGCGCCCGCGAGCGGATCGACGTGCTGGTGAACTGCGCCGGGGTCATGCGCACCACCCCGCTGCTCGACATCGAGCCCGGCGAGTGGCTGCGGATCGTGGACGTCAACCTCAACGCCACGTTCTGGCTCACCCAGGCCGTCGGGCGCGCGATGGCCGAGCGGGGCAGCGGCTCGATCGTGACGCTGGCCTCGGTGGCCGCCCGCTCGGGCCGCCCCGACGCCGCCCACTACTCCGCCACCAAGACGGCCCTGCTCTCCCTGACCAAGTCCGCGGCCCAGGCGCTGGCCCCCGTCCGGGTGAACGCCGTGTGCCCCGGCGTCTTCCTCACCCCCATGTGGGACGAGATCATCGCCGACCGCGACCGGCGGTTCGGCCCCGGCGCGGGCGACGGCTACCTGAAGGAGGTGGGCGAGCGCTCCCCACTGCGCCGCCCCGGGCGGCCCGAGGAGGTCGCGTCCGCGGTGCTGTTCCTGGCCAGCGACCTGGCCTCGTTCGTGACGGGCCAGGCACTGAACGTCGACGGCGGACTGGAGATGGACTGACCGTGCGCCAGACGTTCAAGCTGCTCCCCGAGCTGTTCGGCGACCGCGCCATGACCGAGATCTTCTCGGCCGAGCGGACCGTGCTCGCCTGGCTGCGCACGGAGGCCGCGCTGGCCCGCGCCCAGGGCGAGGAGGGCGTGATCTCCGAGGCCGACGCGCGCGCCATCGAGGCGGCCTGCGTGCCCGCGAACATCGACCTCCCGCGCCTGTGGTCGGAGGCGGTCAACGTGGGCTACCCGATCCTGCCGCTGGTGCGGATGATCGCCGCCGCGCTCCCCGAGGGGCCCGACGGCCGCGTCCACTACGGCGCGACCACGCAGGACATCATGGACACCGGCCTGGCCCTGCAGATGGGCGAGGCCCTCGATCGCCTGGGGGCGCTGCTCGGCTCGTTCGGCGACGCGCTGGCCCGGCTGGTGGCCGGGCACGCCGGCACGGTCGTCGCCGCCCGTACGCACGCCCAGCAGGCGGTGCCCACGACGTTCGGGGCGAAGGCGGCGGTGCTGCTGGCGGAGGTGACGCGCCAGCGCGACCGGGTGCGCGGCGCGGCGCGGCAGGTGCGCGTCGTGTCGCTGTTCGGCGCGGGCGGCACGTCCGCCGCGATGGGCGAGCGCTCCAGGCAGGTACGCGGGCGCGTGGCCGGCGCGCTCGGCCTGGCCACGACCGAGGTGCCCTGGCACGTGGCCAGGGACGGCGTCGCCGAGTTCGGCCTGACCTGCGCGAGCCTGGCGGCCACGGCGGCCCGCTTCGCCCGCGAGGTCGTGGACCTGTCCAGGACCGAGGTCGGCGAGGTACGCGAGGCGGGCGGCCACCACCGCGGCGCCTCGTCCACGATGCCGCAGAAGGCCAACCCGATCGGCTGCGAGGCCGTCGTCGGCATGTCGGGCACGGCGGGCGCGCTCAGCTCGGGCCTGTTCCGGGCGATGGAGGCCGGCCACGAGCGGGCCGCCGGCGAGTGGCAGGTCGAGTGGTACGTGGTGCCGCTGCTGGCCGAGCTGGCCGCGGGCGCGCTGGCCACGGCCGCCGACGTCGCCGCCGGGCTGCGGGTCTACCCGGAGGCCATGCGGGCCAACCTGGACGCCGAGGGCGGGCTGATCATGGCGGAGGCGTACATGATGCGGCTGGCCCCGGCGCTGGGCCGGGAGCGGGCGCACGACCTGGTCTACAAGGCGGCGCACGAGGCCCGCGAGCGCGGGCGGGCGCTGGCCGACGCGCTGCGCGACGTGGCGGGGCCGGACGAGCTGGCGAGCCTGGGCCCGCTGCCCATCGCGCCCGAGTCCTACATCGGCGACGCCGAGGCGATCTGCGCCGCGGCCCTCGAAGCATGGAGAGGCGATGAGTGAACGAAGGCTCGCGGACCTGCGGGCCATGTGGCGGATCCGCGCGTTCGAGGAGAAGGTGCGCGACCTGCGGGCCGAAGGGCCGATCGTCGGCTCGGTGCACCTGTGCGTCGGGCAGGAGGCCGTCCCGGTGGGCGCGTGCGACGGGCTGGAACCGCACGACGCGCTGTTCGCGACCTACCGCGGCCACGGCTGGGCGCTGGCCAGGGGCGTGCCGGCGCAGGCGCTGTTCGCGGAGCTGGCGGGCCGCGCGACCGGCGTGAACGGCGGCCGGGGCGGCTCGGCGTACTTCACCGCGGCCGACTACGGCTTCCACGGCGAGAACTCGATCGTGGGCGCGGGCGCGCCGATCGCGTGCGGGGCGGCGCTGGCCGGCCGGCACGACGGCTCGAACCGGGTGGCCGTGAGCGTCTTCGGCGACGGCGCGATGAACCAGGGCGCGGTGCACGAGGCGATGAACTTCGCCGCCGCGTTCTCCCTGCCCGTGGTGTTCGTCTGCGAGAACAACCGCTACTCCGAGCTGACCCCGATCGCCGACATGGTGCGCAACGCGCGCCTGGCCGACCGCGCCGCCGCGTACGGGATGCCGGGGCACCGCGTCGACGGCAACGACGTGGAGGCCGTGCGCTTCCACGTGCGCGACGCGCTGGAGGTGGCCCGCGAGGGCGGCGGGCCGACGCTGCTGGAGTGCATGACCGAGCGGCTGGTCGGCCACTACATCGGCGACGCGGAGACCTACCGCCAGCCCGGGGAGCTGGACCGGATCGCCAGGCGCGAGCCGATCGCCCGGCTGCGCGAGGGCCTGCTCGCCGACGGGGTGCCGGCCGCCGCCCTGGACGCCGTGGAGCGCGAGGCGCGGGCCGAGACGGAGTCCGCCGCCGCGGCGGCGCTGGCCGCGCCCCTCGCCGACCCCGCCACCGCGAGGGAGCACCTGTATGCGTGAGCTGTCCTACGGCGAGGCCGTGAACGCGGCCCTGCACCGCCTCATGGAGGAGCTGCCGGAGACGCTGGTCTACGGCGAGGACGTCGCCGTGCCCGGCGGCGTGTTCGGCGTGACCAGGGGCCTGCGCAAGCGGTACGGCGACCGCGTGTTCGACACCCCGATCAGCGAGTCGGCGATCCTCGGCAGCGCGGTGGGCGCGGCGATGTTCGGCCGCCGCCCGATCGTCGAGATCATGTGGGCCGACTTCTCCCTGGTGGCGCTGGACCAGATCGTCAACCAGGCGGCCAACGTCCGTTACGTGTCGGGCGGGCGGCTGCGGGCCCCGCTGACGATCCGCACCCAGCAGGGCGGCGCGCCGGGCGCGTGCGCGCAGCACTCGCAGTGCCTGGAGGCGCTGTTCCTGCACGTGCCGGGGCTGCGGGTGTGCATGCCGAGCACGCCGCAGGACGCGTACGACCTGCTGGTGACGGCCGTGCACGGCGACGACCCGGTGCTGGTGATCGAGAACCGCACGCTGTACTCCGGCCCGAAGGAGCCGGTCATGACGGACGGCCCGGTCCGGCCGATGGGCGGGGCGCGCACCCGCCGCGCGGGCTCCGACGTCACCGTCGTCACCTGGGGCGCGATGACCCACCGGGTGCTGGCGGCGGCCGAGGCGCTGGCCCGCGAGGGGGTCGAGGCCGAGGTGCTGGAGACGCCGTGGCTCAACCCGTTCGACACCGGGGCGGTGGTCGGGAGCGCGCGCCGCACCCGCAGGCTGGCGGTCGTCCACGAGGCGAACGTCACCGGCGGCTTCGGCGCCGAGGTCGTGGCCCGCGTCGCGGGCGCCGGGGTGGCGCTGGCCGCGCCGCCGATCCGGATCGGCGCGCCGGACGTGCGGATGCCCGCCGCGCCGGTCCTCGCGCAGGCCCTGGTCCCCGACGCCGCGCGGATCGTCCAGGAGGTCGGGCGGCTGGCCGGAGCGGGTGAGCGATGAGGGGCGTCTGGCACTTCTCGTTCACGGTCTCCGACCTGGACCGGTCGGTGGCGTTCTACCGCGACCTGCTCGGGTTCGCGCTGGTGCACCGGCAGGAGCAGGACAACGACTACACCCGCAGGCTCGTCGGCTACCCCGACGCCGTGCTGCGCGTGGCCCAGCTCGCCGTGCCCGGCCAGCCGCGCGGCCTGTCCACGCACGACCTGGAGCTGGTGGAGTACGTGCGGCCCAGGGGCGCCCCGCGCGACCCGGCCCGCCACCTGCCGGGCGCCGCGCACCTGGCGCTCACCGTCGAGGACGCCCCGGCCGAGCACGCCCGGCTGGCGGCGGCCGGGGTGCGCTTCGTCAACCCGCCCGAGGCGATCACCGCGGGGGTGAACAGGGGCGGCTACGCCTGCTACTTCCTCGACCCCGACGACATCACCTTGGAGCTCGTGCAACCGCCGGGCACCCCCTAGTATGTGCACGCTCAAACGATTGATCACGTGAGGAGGCTGGATGACCGTCGTCGACGCCCACCAGCACTTCTGGAACCTGGAGACCGGCTCGTACCCGTGGCTGACGCCCGAGCACGGGCCGATCCACCGCACGTTCGAGCCCGCGGAGCTCCTCCCCCAGCTCGCGGCGGCGGGGGTCGGCCGCACGGTGCTGGTGCAGGCGATGGACTCCTACGCCGACACCGACGCCATGCTCGCGCAGGCAGACGCCCACGACTTCATCGGCGCCGTGGTGGGCTGGGTGCCGCTGCACCGGCCGGACGAGGCCGCCGGGGCGCTGGAGCGGTACCGGCGGCATCCCGGGTTCGCGGGGGTGCGGCACCTCATCCACGACGAGCCCGACCCCGACTGGGTGCTCCGGGACGCGGTGATCGAGGGGCTCGGGCTGCTGGCCGCGGCCGGGCTGCCGTTCGACGTGGTGGCGGTGCTGCCGCGGCATCTGGAGCACGTGCCGGTGCTGGCCGAGCGGGTGCCGGGGCTGCGGATGGTGATCGACCACCTGGCCAAGCCGCCGATCGAGGCGAAGGGCTGGGAGCCGTGGGCGTCGCTGCTCGCCCGCGCGGCCGAGTGCCCTGACGTGTACGCCAAGGTGTCCGGCCTGAACACGGCGGCCGACGCCCAGACGTGGACGGCCGATGACCTGCGGCCCTACGTGGAGCACGCGCTGGAGGTGTTCGGGCCCGGGCGGCTGATGTTCGGCAGCGACTGGCCGGTGGCGCTGCTGGCCGGCGACTACGCGAAGGTGTGGCGCGAGACGAACGCCGTGCTGTCGGGATTGTCGCCCGACGACCGCGCGGCCGTGCTCGGCGGCACCGCGACCCGCTTCTACGGCCTCCGGGACGCGCCCGGTCACACCCGGGAGGCCGCCCCGTGATCGACGTGTTCGCGCCCATCGCCGCCGCGGCCGACCTGTCGATCCCGGCCGCGCACCGGCGGCCCGTCGCCGTCGTCGGCGCGGGGGCCATCGTGGACGTGGCCCACCTGCCCGCCTACCGGCAGGCCGGGCTGGAGGTGAGCGGCCTGTACGACCTCGACGCCGGCCGCGCCGCCGAGGTGGCCCGGCGCCACGGGGTCCCCAGGACGTACGGCTCGCTCGACGAGTTGCTGGCCGACGAGCGCGTGGCCGTCGTGGACATCGCCGTCGCGCCCGGCGCGCAGCCCGGCATCGCGCGGGCGGCGCTGGCGGCGGGCAGGCACCTGCTGTGCCAGAAGCCGTTCGCGCCGGACGTGGCGACCGGCCGGGGCCTCGTCGACCTGGCGGCGGCCCTCGGCCTGAAGATCGCGGTCAACCAGCAGCTCCGCTTCGACGAGGGCATCGCCGCCGCCCGCGCGATGGTGCGCGCGGGCTGGATCGGCGAGCCGACGGCGATGACGTTCACCGTGAACATCCTCACCGACTGGAGCGCCTGGGACTGGCTGGTCACCACCGACCGGCTGGAGATCGTCTACCACTCCATCCACTACCTGGACGCCATCCGCTCGATCCTGGGCGATCCCGAGCTGGTCTTCTGCACCGGCAGCCGCACGCCGGGCCAGCTCGCCAAGGGCGAGACGCGCACGATGAGCACGCTGGTCTACCCGGGCGACCTGCGGGCGCTCGTCCACGTCACGCACGAGAACCGCGCCGGCGACCAGGAGGCGTCCTTCCGGATCGACGGCACCGAGGGCGCGATCAAGGGCACGCTCGGCCTGCTGTACGACTACCCGCACGGCCGCCCCGACACCCTGGCGGTCAACAGCCGGGCGCTGCCGACGGACGGCTGGCTGCCGTACCCGGTGACCCGGCGGTGGCTGCCGGACGCGGTGGCCGGCCCGATGGGCTCGCTGCTGCGGGCCGTCGCGGAGGGCGGCGAGCCGGCGACGTCCGGCGCGGACAACCTCGGCACGCTGCGCCTGCTCGACGCGCTCTACCGCTCGATGGACACTGGCGAAAGCGTGCGCTGCCGCCCGGCGGACAGGACAGGATCGTCGTCATGAAGCGCTCCCGGATCACGCTGGCCGACGTCGCCGCCGTCGCCAAGGTCGACCGGGCCGTCGTCTCCCGCGTCGTCAACAAGGACCCCACGCTCAGCATCCGGCCGGAGACGCGGGAGCGGGTGCTGGCCGCGATCGAGGAGCTCGGCTACCGGCCCAACGTGGCCGCGCGCAGCCTGCGCACGTCACGTGCGCACATGTTCGGGCTGTTCATCCCCGACTTCGCCAACCCGGTCTACGCGGAGATCATCAAGGGCGCGGAGGCGGAGGCGGCCTCGCAGGGGTACGTGCTGGTCACCGGCAGCGCCTCGGGCGCGGCGCTGGGCGACTACATGGACCGGATCGGGCAGGGCCGCATCGACGGCCTGCTGCTGGCCGGGACCGGCGACGAGTCGGGGCTGATCGCCCAGCTCGACCGGGCCGCCATTCCGTGGCTCATGCTCAACAACCGCAGCAGGAGCGTCAAGCGGTACGTCATCCTCGACGACGCGCGGGCCGCCGCGCTGGCGGTGGAGCACCTCGTACGCCTCGGCCACCGCCGCATCGCCCACCTCGCGGGCCCGTCGCGCGCCGACACCGCCACGCGCAGGTCGGCGGGATACTCGGCGGCGATGCGCGCGGCCGGCCTGCCGGAGGGGCAGGTCGTGGCGGCCGACTACACGCCGGCGGGCGGGGCGGCGGCCATGGCCCGGCTGCTGGGCGCCCCCGAGCGGCCGACGGCGGTGTTCGTCGCCAACGTGGCCTCGGCCATCGGGGCGATGGAGGGGGCGCGCGCGGCCGGGCTGGAGATCCCGCGGGACGTCTCGATCGTGGCCGTGCACGACCTGGAGCTGGCCGGCTACCTCAATCCCGCGCTCACGACGGTGCGCATGCCGCTGGGCGAGCTGGGCCGCCGCGGCGTGACCCTGCTGGCCGCCCTGGCGCCGGAGGACACGGTGGCGGAGGTGCTGGCCGGGCCGATCCAGCTGATCCAGCGCCAGTCCACCGCTCCCCCGGCCCCGGGCGGCGGCGACGTGCTGCGTACGGGAACCTGATTTCGGACGCCCGATTCCACACCATTGACAGTCCCGCAAACCGCGTCCTACGTTGTGCGAAACGTTTCGACCCAGGCGGATCGGTAGTGGGATGGCTTCGATACGTGACGTGGCCGAGCGGGCGCAGGTGGCGGTGAGCACCGTGTCCGCCGCGCTCAACGGCACCCGCCCGGTGGCGGCGGCCACCCGGCGGCGGATCGAGCAGGCGGCGGCCGAGCTGGGATACCGACCGAGCCTGCTGGCCCGCGGGCTGCAGAGCAAGCGCACCCGCATCCTGGCCCTGCTGTACCCGACCCCGCGCAGCGGTTTCGGGCTGACCGAGATGCAGTTCGCGACCGGTGCCGCGGAGGCGGCCCGCGAGCTGGGCTACCACCTGCTGCTCTCCCCCGAGCACGCCGACCCGATCGAGGAGCTGCGCCACATCACGGGGCTGGGGCTGGTGGACGGCGTGCTGCTGATGGAGGTCGGACTGGACGACGAGCGCACGGAGTTCCTGCTGGCGGCCGGCGTACCGTTCAGCATGATCGGGCGGACCCGCGACCCGGGCTCGATCGACTACGCCGACATCGACTTCGCTGCCACGGCGGTGGCCGCCGTGGCGCACGTGGCCGGGCTCGGGCACCGCAAGCTGGGCTTCTTCAACCTTTCGGCGGACCGGCACGCGGCGCGCTACGGACCCGCGATCCGGGCCGGGACGGAGTTCGCCGCGGCCGCCCGCGCGGCCGGCATCGGGTACGTGGACGACTTCCGGCCCGGCTCGGCCGACGAGGGCGGGCAGGCGTTCGAGCGGCTGGTCGCCGCGCATCCCGACACGACGGCGCTGGCGGTGATGGACGACCACGCGGCCGTCGGGGTGATCGCGGCCGTGGCGGCGCGCGGCTGGCGCATCCCCGAGGACCTGACATTGCTGCTGGTGCTGTCGTCGGCGCGGGTCGCCGAGATGTTCCACCCCAGGCTCACCACGATGGAGCCGCCGAGCGCCGAGCTGGGCGGACTCGGCGCCCGCATGCTCATCGACCGGCTGGAGGGCGACGGCCCGCCCGCGCAGCGGCTGCTGCCCTGCCGCCTCGTGGTCGGCGACAGCTCCGCCCCACCCCGCGAAGGCGAAAGGACCGGACCTTGACGGGACGACTGGGCACGCACACGCTCACTGCCGGGCGCGGGCTGCTGTTC
This sequence comes from Nonomuraea sp. NPDC005650, assembly GCF_040605375.1. NCBI lineage: Bacteria > Bacillati > Actinomycetota > Actinomycetes > Streptosporangiales > Streptosporangiaceae > Nonomuraea > Nonomuraea sp. NPDC005650. The sequence continues at coordinate 101 of NZ_JBEXCR010000016.1, read as the reverse complement.
GGCGGTGACTACAACCCCGAGCAGTGGCCGGAGCACGTCTGGGCCGAGGACGCCGAGCTGATGCGGGCCGCCGGGGTCAACCTCGTCACGATCGGCGTCTT